>JAEXPB010000157.1 GCA_023438965.1 Bacillota bacterium
AAGTGATCGCCCTGGTCGGTATGCAGAGTCGCAGCAAGGAATATGTCAAGAAGTACTCGCTCGGCATGAAGCAGCGCATCGGTCTGGCCCAGGCACTGCTGCACCGGCCCCGGATCCTCATTCTGGATGAGCCGACCAACGGCCTGGACCCGGTCGGCATCAAAGAATTGCGCGATATTCTGAAGCATCTGGCCCACGAGGAGAACGTCGCTGTTTTCATCTCCAGCCACCAGTTGGCGGAAATGGAACAGATGTGCGATCGGGTCGGCATCATCGACAAGGGTCGGCTGCTGGGCGTCAAGCCGATCCGCCAGCTGGTCGCGGAGGCGGCCGGCCAGGTGATCTACCGTTTCCAGACCCGCCAGGCCGGCCAGGCCGCCGAGTTGCTGCAGCCATCGTACGGCGGGCGGCTTCAGCCCCGCCCGGCTGGAGCCGATTATGTCGACCTGGCCGTCGAGACTGACCAGGTGCCGGCGATCAACCGCTTCCTGGTCACCCAGGGTATCGATGTTTTCGGCATTGGCAAGCTTGAGAGCTCCCTGGAGGACGCTTTCATCCAGATGACCGGAGGAGGGCTCGACATTGCGTAAAATTACCGCCCTGTTCATCAATGAGTTACTGAAGATTTCGCAGAAGACCAGCGTGCTGGTCATGGTGGCGATCATGGTCTTCGGCGTGGTCGGCTTGTGCGGATTTATCAAGCGCGAGGAGAAGTCGATGTTCGGCTACGCTGCCGATGTTCCAAACGGGGCCTGGGTTACCGAACAGATGACCGAGCAGGTTGCTAATTTCCAGGATCAGATCAAGAAACTGGAAACCGCCATGGCTACCGCCGGCGAGGCGGAAAAGCCGGTCATGGCTGAGGAATTGGCTGGTATGCGCGATCAGCTGGCCATCTACCAGCTGGCGATAGCCAACGATATCCCGCTGATGTACGGCAGCGATTACCGGTCGCAAGCCTTGCGGAACATCACTACCCTGAAGGCATCGCTGCGCGCGCTGCAGAGAATCGACCCGGTCAGCCGTACGGAGGCGGTAAAAAAGGCGATCGCCGATAGCCAGGCGCTGATCGTCCGTTACGAGGCGCTGGCCGGCAAACAGGATTTCCGGGATTACCTGAATATCAAGAATGATGAAATCAAGGCCGATGCCAGTCTTGATGACGCCGAAAAGCAGATCTATCTCGAGAGTAACGAACTGTGGTACCAGTACGACCCGACCGGCGGTGTCTCCGGTCAAGTTGCCCTCACCGGGGTCAGCAGCACGCTGAGCCGGATTGCCGACTTGAAGATTGCCTTGCTGAACAATGCGGATCCCGAAAGCGGCAGCATTGCCCAGCCGCTGACCGCCGACCGCCGCCAGGCGGTTGTCAACGATCTGGCCGTTCTGGTTTATCGCCTGGAGCATGGCCTGCCCGCCGACACCGACAGCCAGATGCCGCAGGAGTTTGCCGTCCGCGGCATGTTCGGCTTCGGCGTCTTCATGATCGTCCTGCTGATGCTGATTCTGGCCGGCAGCTCGGTTTCGCAGGAAATCTCCACCGGTTCGATCAAATCGCTGATCATTTCGCCGACCCGGCGCTGGAAAATATTCACTGCCAAGGCCTTGTCCCTGGTCTCGGTCGGCCTGGCCGCCTGCCTGCTTCTTTATGTCATCGCCATGCTGGCCAACGGCGGCTTTTTCGGCTTTACCACCAGCGCTCCCTATGTCTATGCGGTCAACGGCGTGGCGCATGCCCTGAATTTCTACGCGTTCAAGCTGGCCGGCCTGCTGGTCAGTTTCATCGATGTCCTGGTCTACCTGACCCTGGCCTTCATGTTGTCGGTCATTACCCGGAACACCGCTGCTGCCGTCGGCATATCCGTGGCGGTCTATTTCGGCGGCAGCATCGCCAACACCTTCCTCGCCGCTTTCGTCAAGGGGGAGTGGCTCAAGTTCGTACCGTTCAACAACCTTGGCCTAGCCAAGGTCTTTTTCCCGTTTGACACTTTCGCCGAGTCAGCCAATATCTTCGGCGGTGCGGTCACCAGCGGTTCCCGGCCGTCGCTGCTGTTCTCCCTGATTTATCTGGCCGTTCTGCTGCTCTGCCTGGGCTATACCGCCCTGGATTCCTTCAATCGCCGGGATATCAAGTGATTCAGGTGATTCTGGCCAGCAGCTCGTCGGCGGCTTTCTGATACTGGGCTTTCAGTTGCCGGATAATCGCGTTGCGGTCCTCCGGCGACCGGGACTTCCGGATGGCCGCCTTGCTGCGTTCGGTCAGCTGCGCAAATTCGGTCTGCAACGCGTCGAGTGAACGGGTGACCGCCAGGACGCGACGGTCGAGGGCCACCTCCGGCAGGCGTGCGGCCGCGACGCCGCGGCGGGTGACCGGAGCGCCGACAACCAGGGTTTCGTTCAGTTCGGCGATATGGCTCGGGATGGCCAGTGTCTGGTCGATGGTCTTCTGGAAGCTGGCAATGACTTCCGGTTCGCCGTGAACCAGAATGATCCGTTCCGGTTTTTTTGTCATCGCCTGGATCCAGCCGAGTAATCCGTCGCGATCGGCGTGGCCGGAGAAGCCCTCGATGCTTTCGATCCGGGCGCGTACAGCAATTTCCTCATCAAAAATGCGCACCGATTTGGCGCCGTCGCTCAAGCGGCGTCCCAGGGTGCCCTGGGCCTGAAAACCGACGAAGATGACCGTTGAGTCCTGACGCCATAGATTATGCTTGAGATGGTGCTTGATCCGGCCGGCATCGCACATGCCGCTGGCCGAGATGATGATCTTGCTTTCCTCGCTGGTGTTGAGCAGCTTGGATTCTTCCGCACTGGCTGTGAAATGCAGGTTGGGGAATTCCAGCGGGTTGTCGCCATTCTCGATGTATTGCCGGGCTTCCTCATCGAAGCAGTCGGTATTCTCCCGGAAAATCTTCGTTGCCGAGACGGCCAGCGGGCTGTCGACATAGACCGGTGTCTGCATGAACGCGTTGCGCTGGTCCTTGTACTTTTCTTCCTCGCGGTGCAGTTCGTAGATGATTTCCTGGGTGCGCCCGATCGCGAACGAAGGGATGACGACATTGCCGCCCAGGGCGACCGTTTCATTGATGATCCGGACGAAACGCTCGACCTTGTCGACATTGTTCTTGTGCAGGCGGTCGCCGTAGGTGGATTCGATGACCAGGAAGTCGGTTTCATCGATGATGGTTGGATCGCGCATAATCGGGATGCCTTTGTTGCCCAGGTCGCCGGAAAACACGATCTTGGTCTCTTTCTCCTCGCCGGCCGCACCCTCGCGGACCCAGATTTCCAGGATTGCCGAACCGAGGATGTGCCCGGCGTCGCGCATCCGGACCCTTACGTCCGGCGACGGATTAAATTCGGCGTCATATTTAACCTTCTTGAATAATCGGCAGGAGTCGATGGCGTTCTGCATCGTGTAGAGCGCCGGCTCGACCGGCCGGCCGGCCCGGCCATTTTTGCGGCTTTGCCATTCCTGCTCCATTTCCTGGATGTGGCCCGAGTCCGGCAGCATGATCCCGCACAGCTCGGCTGTCGCTTTGGTGGCGTAGATCGGATTCCGGTAGCCGTCGACATAGAGTTTGGGGATCCGGCCGGAATGGTCGATATGGGCATGCGTCAGCAACATGAAATCGATCTGGTCCATGCCGAAAGGAAACGGCGTCCGGTTCATCTGGTCTTCATGCGGCTGGCCCTGATGCATGCCGCAATCGACGAGAAATGAAGTCGTTTCCGTTTCGACCAGATAACAGGAGCCGGTTACCGCTTCAGCGGCACCCAAAAATGTTATTTTCACGACATGACCTCCCTGTCATCCCCTGCCGGGGTAATTTTTTGTCAAAGGGTTTCTTGTCCAATATACTTTCATCAGTGTCGCACATTTCATCGTATCTTTCAATCAGAATGATTACGGTAAAAAAACTGGCCTTTTTATGGGTTCATTTTGAAATCCCTGCTTGCCGCAGGTCTTTCCCTGCGCTAAAATACCGCTATAGCAGGTTGCGGGGAGAGTCGTTCATGGTGCAGGGAGCATTCTGGAAACACAGCGGACAGCGGATCGGCGGATTGTTGCGCAAGCTGCAGTTCAGTCAGGCGTATCAGGAGAACACGCAGGTTGCCCTGGCAAGCCTCCGGTTCAACAACCGCCGCCTCGCCATGTTGACGCTCATTGCCATCCCGGTGCATATCGCTGTCATCATCCAGTTCCTGACGGCAATCGACACCGACTTGCTGCCGGCCGAATCCGAATGGCGCCGCGGCATCATACTCACCCATGCCGTCCTGCTGCTGCTGATGATCATCATGAACCTGGTCGTCCGCAAGCTGCGCGATACGCAGAACCATCAGCTTTTGAACCGGATCATCCATCATCTGATGGTCATTTGCCTGCTCTCAGCCGGCATTGTCATCACCGTCATTGACCAGTTGGTGACGACCAACATCACCCCTTTTCTGATTGTCTGCCTGCTGATCAGCCTCGTTTTCCTGATCCGGCCGCTGCATGCTCTGATTTATTACTTCGTTGGCTATGTTAGCTTCTTCATCATGATCGCCTGGCATGATGTCGACCGCGACATCATGCTTTCCAATCGGGTCAATGGTTTGGCGGTCGCCGCGCTTGGCTTCCTGACCGCTTATATGTTGTGGCGCTACAACCTGATCAATTTCCGGCAACGCCGGCAAATCCTGGAGCAGCAGCGCCTGCTGGAGGAGAAGAATCGCGAGCTGGAGCAGATGGCCTTTTTCGACCCGCTGACCACCCTGCCCAACCGCCGTTTCTTTGACGAGGTGGTCGGCAAGGAGATCGCCCTGATCCGGCGCGGTAACCGCCGGTCCTGCCTGGTCATGCTGGATATCGACCATTTCAAGGATATCAACGACACATACGGCCATCCGACCGGCGATATGATTTTGAAACAAGTCTCCCTGCTGCTCAAGTCCTGCATCCGCCAGTCTGACTTGATCGCGCGGCTTGGGGGCGAGGAGTTCATTATCCTGCTGCCGGATACCGGTCCGGCAGGGGCGGGGATCACGGCCGAGAAGCTACGCGATGCCATCGAGCGCATGTCTTTCCTGGCGGGGACGCAGGTGCTCCATGTCACGGCCAGCTTCGGCGTGGCGCCGCTGCTGCCGAATCGGGACGGCCAGATCAACTATTACGCCAGCTGCGATCTGGCGCTCTACAAGGCCAAGCAAAACGGCCGCAACCGGGTGGAATCCGCGGTAACGGCCTGATTGCGATCCGGCTGGGGATCCGGATTGGCGCTGTTTATATCAGATGAACAAATTGGTGTCGGACAGTTCCGCCGATCCGAGCATCGTGGCGACGCCGCCAATCTCCACGCCTGGCATCAGTTCTTCCGGCTTGATGCCCATGATGTCCATGGTCATCTGGCAGGCGACAACCCGTACGCCATTGCGCATGGCGGTCTCGATCAGTTCCTCGAGCGAGGATACGTTCTTGGCCTTCATGACGCCGCGGATCATCCTGGGCCCCAGTCCGCCCATGTGCATTCTGGACAAACCGAGCTTGCGGGAACCGCGCGGCATCATCAGGCCGAACATCCGCTCGACCAGGCCCTTCTTGACTTTGACCGACTCATGGCGGCGCAGAATGTTCAAGCCCCAGAAGGTGAAGAACAAGGTGACCTTGCGGCCCATCGAGGCGGCGCCGTTGGCGATGATGAAGGCGGCGATCGCCTTGTCGAGGTCGCCGCTGAAGACGACCATGGTCTTGTCGTTGCCGGCAGCTTCGGCGGGTGTCGTGCGGCGGGGCACGCCTTTTTCGATGGTTGCCGTATAAGTGCCGTTCTCCAGCTTGACATCCTCCAGGATATTGCCGGTCCGTTCGCACCAGATGCCCACATCGGAGGCAAAGCCCGGATCGGTGGCGTCAAGGATCAGCCGGTCGCCCTGGACCAGCTGCTTGATGCCTTCCGCGAGCTTGAGGATCGGACCCGGGCACTGCAGGCCGGTCGCATCGATCCGCAAGGTTCGCCCCGGCGCGGCCGGTTCGGCCTTAGCCGGACAGACGGCGATCTTTTCGCCTTCGCCGGCGGTCTGCGGTTCGCCGTAGCAATTATAGGGGATTTCCGCCGACTGATCCATCATGATCGTATGATAAAGCTTGTAGCCGCCGCTCAGGTTATAAACCTGATCATAACCGTTCTGTTTCAGGATCCGGCTGGCCAGGTAGCCGCGCAGGCCAACCTGGCAGAAGACATAAATCCGGCGGTCACGCGGGATCTCGGCCAGGCGGGCGCGCAAGTCGTCCAGCGGGATGTTGATCGCATCGGTGATGCTGCCCAGGGCATATTCTTCCGGCGTGCGGACATCGATCAGGATATCCTTCGTCAGGTCTAAGCCCTCGACATCATGATAGTGGAAGACGGCGGTGTCGCCGCGCAGGATGTCACTGGCCGTAAAGCCCAGCATGTTGACCGGATCCTTAGCCGATGAATATGGCGGCGCATAGGTCAATTCCAATTTCTCCAGATCCTGGACTGTCGCACCGAACCGCTGGGCTGTCGCCAGCACATCGATCCGCTTTTCGACGCCGTGGGTGCCGACGGCCTGGGCGCCGAGGATCTTGCCCGATTCCGGGTCGAAAAGCAGTTTCATCGACAGCTGGGTCGCCCCCGGATAATATCCGGCATGATCCAACGGGTGGATGTAGGTTTTGGCATAAGGGATCTTGTCGCGTTTCAGCTGTTTTTCGTTCAGGCCAGTACTGGCGGCGGTCAGGTCAAACACCTTCAGCACGGCACTGCCCTGGACACCTTCAAACGGCACGGCGCGGCCGACGATGTTGTCTGCCGCGATGCGGCCCTGTTTATTGGCCGGACCGGCCAGCGGGATCAGTCCCGGCTGTCCGGTGACGAAATTTTCGATCTGGATCGCATCGCCGACCGCCAGGATGTCCGGGTCGGAGGTGACGAGATGGCGATCGACCTTGATGCTGCCGTTGATACCCAGTTCCAGGCCGGCTTCGCGGGCCAGGCGGCTATCCGGGCTGATGCCGATGCTGAAGATAACCAGATCGGCCGGCAGGACCTGGCTGTTGGTCAGACGCACCTGCAGACGGCCCGCCGGATCGGCCATAAAGCCGGCCGCGCCGGTGCGGAACAGCAGTTTCACGCCTTTGAGGCGCAGATGCTGGTGCAGGAAAGCCGCCATGTCGACATCCAGCGAAGCGACAACCTGATCGGTGAATTCGACCAAAGTCACATCCAGGCCACGATCCTTGAGGTTTTCCGCCATCTCGACGCCAATGAAGCCGCCGCCAATCACGACAGCCTGCCTGGGTGCCTTCTGGTCGACAAAATCGCGGATCCGATAGGTGTCCGGCACCGTCCGGAGGGTGAAGATGCCCGGCAGGTCCAGGCCTTCCAGCGGCGGACGCTTCGGTTCGGCGCCCGGCGACAGGATCAGCTTGTCATAGCTTTCCTCATAATCGATGCCCCGCGCATGGTCATGGACCGTAACCGTTTTCGCCGTCCGATTGATGCGTGTGACTTCCGACCAGACGCGCACGTCCAGGTTGAACCGCTCACGCATGGCCTCCGGGGTCTGCACCAGCAGCTTTTCCCGGTCTTTGATCACATCGCCGATATAGTAGGGCAAACCACAGTTGGCGTAAGAAATGAATTCGCCTTTTTCAAACAGAATGATTTCCGCTTTTTCGTCCAGTCTTCTCAGCCGGGCCGCTGCAGATGCGCCGCCGGCAACACCGCCGATAATTAATACCTTCATGTTGATCACCTCGCCAGTATCATAACAGGGATAACGGAAGGCTTCTGTAACATTGTGACATAAAGGCGGCACTGACCGCGATCAGCCGGCGACAGTCATTCCACTGCTTGCAGCCACAGGCTTTTCAGATAATGGGACTCCGGATAGCCAGCCAGGACCGGATGATCATGGTCTTGCCGCCGTACATCCAGGATCCGCACCGTGCGCCGCGCATCGCGGGCCGCTTCCAGCACGGTGGCGATGAACAGGTCCTCCGGCATGTGGTAGGAGCAGGAATGCGTCGCCAGGACACCGCCGGGCGGCAGCAGCCGGAAGGCGCTGAGGTTGATTTCCTTATAACCGCGCGCGGCGGCGGCTTGGGCGGCATGGCTCTTGGCAAAGGCCGGCGGGTCAAGGACGATGACGTCATAACGGTCGCCGCGACGGACTGCATCGCGCAGGAAGTCAAAGGCATTGGCCGTCACCCAGGTCATCCGGTCAGCCAGACCGTTGCGTTCGGCATTCTCCCGTGCCAGGCCGATCGCGCTGTCGGAAATGTCCACCGCCGTCACGCCGGCGGCACCGCCGGCTGCGGCATTGAGAGCAAAGCCGCCCAGATAGCTGAAGCAGTCGAGGACGGATTTACCGGCTGAATACCGCCGCAGTACGGCGTGGTTGGCCTTCTGGTCGAGAAAATAGCCGGTTTTCTGGCCACCGGCCAGATCGATCTGCAGGCTGAGGCCGTTCTCGCGGATCACAACCCGGCCGGGATCTTCGCCGCAATAGACCCTGCGGTACTGTGGCAGGTTCTCCTTGACACGAATGGCTTCCTCGTTCTGCAAGATCAGGTTGTCCGGCTTTAATTCAGCGACCAGCGTTTCGGCAATCAGCTCCTGCCAGCGTTCCATGCCCAGGGCCAGGGTCTGCAGGACGATGGTGCCGGCGAACTGGTCGGCGATCACACCCGGCAAACGGTCGGCTTCACCGAAGATCAGCCGGTAGCTGTCCGTGTCGGACCGGCGGAAGATTTCCCGGTAGGCGATGGCCTCCCGCACCCGACCGCGGATCAGCGGTTCATCGATTGTTTCATGGCGGCGGCTCAGCAGGCGAACGGTGATCATCGAGTGGGGGTTGTAAAACCCAGTCCCCAGATAGCGGCCGCGATAGTCGCAAACCTCAACCAGGCCGCCGGGCTGCGGAGCAGCCGCATCGCCGTCGGTCCAGGATGTTTTCTCGATCTGTGTCCGATAAACCCACGGATGGCCTTCGGCAATCTTCTTCTGGGTGCCGTTCAGCAGGTGAACTGTCGCTGTTGTTTGTAAAGTTTTCAATGGCAGTATCCTCAATTTCCGGTCTTCACCGGCAACGTCTCGGCCGTCTGAGCTATGGCCGCGTCGGATGCCGGTATCCTGGCCAGGACATGTTTCAGACGCCGGCGTATCCGATTCTGGAAATTGCGATGCGCGCGGGGCATCAGCGTGCGATCGCTCGGATAGAACAGCCGGTTCTGTCGCGTGGACAAGAGCAGCGGACATAAAGTGCCGCCCTTGAATTTGCCCAGGAAATTGGCGACGCCGGCGCCAACTGAAGCGACATCGCCGGGATCTTCCGTCCGGGTAACCAGAATCAGCACATTGCGGCCGGACGGCTTGTCCGACTGGCTGCGGATGTAGCGGATGCAATCCTGCAGCAGCTGGTCGACCAGCAGGACGTTCAGGGGTTCGTGCTGCAGGAGGATGATCCGGTCCAGACGCCGTCTGCGCTCCAGGAAGACCTGGCGCGGCCGGCAGTAAATGCGGCCGATGAGATGGCTTTCGCTCTCCAAATGAAAGCGGTCATCCAGCAGATTCTGCTCGATGGCCACCAGCAAGGCCTCGTCCGGGTAGTCGCGCCGACGCAGGCGATAGCGTTGGCGGCGCATCAGCCGTTTGAGGCTGGCCGGATCACCGGGGTCGTAACGCTCAAGATCATAAGTCGACAAGACATGGCGAACGGTAATCAGCACCAGCAGGCCATAAATGATCAGGATGGCCCACAAGGCCAGCCGGACAACCGACGACTCGGCTATGTCTGCCGAAGCCCTGGGCAGCAGCTGCCAAAGCCAGCGCAAAACGACGCCCAGGCCAAGCAGGTAGAGTATGGGCAGCAGAACATCTTTGCGGAACCAATGCCGTCCGGTCATACTGAATCCTCCTTGCCGAATACCAGTTCATATTTTATCACATCTTCCGGCAGAACGCCCGCCTAACTGCACCGGGCAGCCCAAAACCATGGCCGGCGTCGGACAATCCCGGCGCCGGCCATGGTTCTTTTTCCTGCAGGTTCAATTGCTGATGGAGGCCGGACTGATCTGATCTGGTTTGGTCCGGACTGAACTAATCATATGATCTTTTCGTTGCGGTTGGTTGCCGATGATTTAGTCGCGGTCGGCACATCTTCTTTCAAGACAATGGTAATCTCAATCTTCTTGCCGGCTCGGACGACGGACAACACCATCTTGTCGCCAACCTTCAAGCTGTCTTTGATCTTGGAAAGCGCTTCGGTCGTCAGGGTCGGCTGGCCGTTCGCGGCGACGATGATGTCTTCCTGCTTGAGTCCGCCCGCATCGGCTGCGCTGCCAGCCTCGACCGAGTACACATAAACGCCTTCGGTCAGATGATAATAGCTGGCCATCTGGGCGGTGATATCCCGGGTGGAAATACCGATTTTCGGGCGGCCCTGGACATAACCGTATTGGATCAGGCTTTCGATGATCGGCTTGGCATGGTCAATCGGGATGGCGAAGCCCAGTCCCTCCACGCCAGTGCCGGTATTTTTGGCTGAATTGATACCGATGACTTCGCCGAACGAATTGAACAGCGCGCCGCCGGAGTTGCCGGAGTTGATCGCAGCGTCGGTCTGGAGCAGGTTCATGGTCTGCCCGTCGATCGTGATCGCCCGGTCAAGAGCACTGATGATGCCCGCTGTCACGGTGCCGCTGAGTTCACCCAGCGGATTGCCGATTGCCACGGCCAGCTCGCCGACTTCCAGATCGGCGGATTTGCCCA
>JAEXPB010000194.1 GCA_023438965.1 Bacillota bacterium
ACATAGACCAGCCTGGCCCGGGGTTCCCGTTCCAGAATGTTTTCCAGCGCCTCCGGCAGCATGCCGTCATCATCGGTCGGCACCTCGGCAAATCGGCAACCGTACGCCCGGAACGCGCCGATGGCTGACAAATAGGTCGGGCTCTCGCAGACCACGACATCACCTTCATCCAGGAATACTTTGCCGGTCAGGTCCAGGGCTTGCTGCGAGCCGTGCGTGATCAGGATGTTGTCGGCCTGGAAATCGGTACCCAGCCGTCCGTTCATCCGGTCGGCTATCCAGGCGCGCAAGGGCCGGTAGCCTTCGGTCGCGGCATATTGCAGCGCTTGCCGGCCGGATTCCTCCAGCACCAGACGATTGACCGTCAGGATCTCCTCGATGGGAAACAGTTCGGGCGCCGGCAAGCCGCCGGCAAAGGAAATCATGTCCGGGTTCTCGGTCAGTTTCAGCATCTCCCGGATCTCCGAAGCTTTCAGGACACTCATGCGGTTGGCATAATGAATGTTCATTGATTTTCCTCCCCTGTCGAAGCCGCTCAGACCAGCGGTTTGATTTCCGGCCATTCCTCGGCGGTCGGGCTGGATGGTGCGGCTTGCACTTCACGGATCGCTTCGCCCAAAAGGCGAATGCCTTCCTCAATGGCCGCCGGAGCGGCGAAGGTGAAGTTCAGGCGGATCTCCCCATCGCCCTGGCGGTCGGTATAAAAGGCCGAGCCCGGCAGGAAAACGACCCGTTTGGCAGCGGCTGCCGCGACCAGGCGATCGGCCGAAACACCATCCGGCAGGCGGCACCAGATATAGTAGCCGCCGCGCGGCTTGTTCCAGGCCATGCCGGCCGGGGCGCAGCGGTCCAGGGCGGCCAGCATCGTGTCCCGCCGGTGCCGGTATTCCCGGCAGACAGCCTGGACGTGGGCATCGAAGCCGCCGCCGGTGATAAAGCGCTCGATAATCCACTGGGTCAGGCTGCTGGTATGCAAGTCCATGATTTGCTTAAGTTGCGCGCAGCGGTGAACGACCTGACGATGCGCCACCAGCCAGCCCAGGCGCAGGCCGCCGAAAACATTCTTGGAGAAGGTGCTCAGATAGACGACCGTGCCGTCCGGATCCAGCGATTTCAGGAGCGGCAGCGGCGTGCCGTCATAACAGAGGTCGCCGTACGCATCATCCTCCAGCACCAGGGTGCCGTACTTGCGGGCCAGGCTGATCAGCTGCGGGCGGTTGCCCAGCGGCATTTCCGCCCCGGTTGGATTATGGAAGGACGGCATGGTGTAGATCAGCTTCGGCCGGCTGCGCTGCAGCAGCTGCTCCAGCAGGTCCAGGCGCAGGCCCTGGCCATCGACCGGCACACCGATCACCCGGGCGCCGGCCAGGCGGAAAGCCTGCGTGGCCGGGAAAAAAGTCGGCTCCTCGACCACGACGAGGTCGCCCGGATCAACCAGCACGCGGGCCAGCAAATCCAGCCCCTGCTGCGATCCGGACAGGACCAGGACCTCGTCCGGCTGGCAATAGACGCCGCGCCGACGCATCAGGCCGCAAATGGCCTCCCGCAGCGAGACAAAACCCTCGGTCGGCGAATGCAGCAGCGGCTTGCAAACCCGGTTGCCGACCAGTTCCCGCTCCAGGCCGGCAAACGCCTGGAAAGGGCCCAGTTCCGGCGCCGCGATGCCGGTGGCAAAGGAAATGACGTCCTGGCGGCTGGCCAGCAGCAGCAAGTCCTTGACGACATGCGTATGAACCTCGCCGGCGCGTTGGCTGAACAGCTGGCTCCAGGCCGGTTCCTGCGCCAGGATGCGGCCGGCGTCCGCCGGTTCGGCTGACGCGGCCCGGCCAACCGTGCCATTGCCGACCTGCGCGGTCGCCAGGCCTTCGGCTTTCAGCTCCCGATAGGCGCTGAGAACCGTCGAGCGGTTGACGCCAAGGCTGTCGGCCAGCTTGCGTTCTGGTGGCAGCCGGCAGCCGGCTGTCAGTTCGCCGGCCAGGATCTGGCGGCGGATCTGCTCGAAAATCTGGGTATAAACCGGAATCCGGCTCTCCTTGTCAATCGATATTTTCATGCTGCGCCCTCCTCTGCCGCTGAATTATTGGTCGGGAGACAGTCGCCCGGCCAACCAATAGCATCGATTGGATCGTTCCATTAACATCATATCGAATTGATCAAGGTTTGAAAACAACCAATCGGCCAGCATTTAACCAGCCAATTAACAAAAAAGCCCGCTGCCATCTGGTGATCGCAGCGGGCTGGGTGTTCGAGGCAGCCGACAGGGACCGGCCGGTTCGTCAGCCGATGGTAATCCGGTGGGTCCGGATCAGGCGCTGGTCCGGTGCGATGGACAGGATCCCCCGCTTCAAGGCAAGGTCGCCGTTACGGTCGACAAAATCCGGCAGCCCGCACCAGGGTTCGATGCAGATGTACGGCGCGCCGGGCTTGGTCCAGATCCCCAGGGACGGGAAACCGGGGAACTCGACTGTGATCCGGCGGCTGCCGCTGCGATTGGACAAGGTGACGGCCTGCGATTTCAACGCCGTGAAAACGAGGGCGTCGACTGCGAAATAGTCGTATTTCAGCGGCAGGACATTG
>JAEXPB010000288.1 GCA_023438965.1 Bacillota bacterium
CCTTCGGCTGGCCCGACGCACCTGCAGCCGGTCAAATGGCGGCCATGGCCCTGACCGCCGCCGCCGGAACCGCGGCCGGCTCCTGGCCGCTGGGCTGGGCCAAAGTCATGCCGGGCGGTCAGCTGAAGAATCTTTATCCCCAAGCTTGGAGGCGCAATCTATGAAAAGCAGCCTTTTTAATCGCTTCGTTGTGGCTTTGGCCCTGATCGACGACGCGCTGCGCGAACCGGTCGATTTTATCAGTCTGCAAATGACTTTCGGTTCCGGCAGCCGACAGCTGGCCGGCCAGGCCCAGCCGGCCGACGCTGCGGCCCGGACCTTCCGCTACCGGCTGCCGGGAAAGAGCGGCACAGCCGACGCCGCAGGCATGATTCAACTGATCCGCGAAGCCTGCCTGATGTACGACACATGCCGTCTCGAGCTGCGCCAGCGCGGCCAGAACCGTTTTTTCGAGGCGGACGGCCGGAATGTCCGGATGGGCAGTCTGGCTGCGGAACCGGAACCGGCAGAGCGGGACGAAGGGGAGGGGATCTCGGTCAAGCGGGACTACCTGATCCAGGTCAGCGAAGCAGCCGCGCTCCTGCAGGCGATCGGCATCACGGATGCGCAGGGGCGGCTGCGCAACGATAAGATCCGCAAATACCACCAGATCGACCGCTTCGTCGAGCTGGCCGATCCGATTTTGCGCGAACTGCTGGCAGCGCCGGATAGCCTGCATGTCGTCGACCTGGCCTGCGGCAAGTCTTATCTGTCCTTTGTCTTGAATTATTACATCCGGGAAAAGCTCGGCCACGCCTGCCATTTCACCGGCATCGACCTGGCGCCGGGCGTCGTCGGCAGCTCGCGCGATCTGGCCGCCCGCCTGGGCTACCGCAATATGCAGTTCGAGCAGGGCGACCTGCGTACCGTCAATCTAAAGGGGCAGCCGGACCTCTGCATCAGCCTGCATGCCTGCGATACGGCGACCGACCTGGCGCTGGCCGCGGCGGTCCGGGCGCGCAGCCGCGCCATCATTGTCGTGCCCTGCTGCCAGCGTGAACTCCTGGCGTCCGATTACCGGCTGCCGGACTTTGCCGGCAGCATCCTGGCGCATGGCGTGCTGAAGGCGCGGATGGCCGACTTGCTGACCGACGCGTTGCGGTTGCTGCTGCTGCGGGCGGCCGGCTATGAGTCGAGCCTGATCGAATACATCTCGCCGCTGGACACCCCGAAGAATCTGATGATCCGCTCCCGCTACACCGGCAGCCGCGATGAGCGGGCGATCCGGGAATACAAGGAACTGACGGCGCAACTCGGCCAGACCATCACGCTGGGCCGCTATATGGAGGAAACCGATTATGGACGTCATCCTGGCCTCTGCTAATCCGGATAAAGCGCGCGAGATGCGGGAGATCCTGCCGGCTGATTGCCCGATTCGCATCCGAACCATGCGGGAAGCCGGATTTACCGGTGAGATCGTTGAAGACGGGGCCACTTTCGAAGAAAACGCCCTGATCAAGGCGCGGGCGGTGCACCGGCAGACCGGCGGCTATGTGCTGGCCGACGATTCCGGTCTGGCTATCGACGTGCTGGACGGCGCGCCGGGTATCCATTCGGCGCGATTTGCCGGCGAAAAGGCCGGCTATCCGGAGAAAATCGCCCGTTTGCAGGCAATGCTGGCGCCTTGGCCGCCGGAACGCTGGCTGGCCAGCTTCATCTGTGTGATCGCCCTGGTCCGTCCGGATGGGACGGAGCTGACCGTGCGGGGTGAATGCCGCGGCCGGATCGCCCCGGAATGCCGCGGCCAGAACGGGTTCGGCTATGATCCGGTCTTCTGGCTGCCGGAGCGGCAGCAAACGATGGCCGAGCTGGATCCGGCGGTCAAGAACCAGATCAGCCACCGGGGCCAGGCGCTCCGCGCCATGGCCGCGATCCTGCTGCGCGAGGAATTGGCGGCCGAAGAAGACTGCAAATGACTTGACCAGACTGAACACCCATGGTATATTATCCTTCACGGACGATTGTTCTTTTAGCGTGGACATATCCGCGGGAGGTGTTTAGGTGGCCGATAGTGAATTTTTCCTGGTCAAGTCCGACATGCTGCCGGAAGTCTTTGTCAAGGTCATGGCCGTCAAACGGCTGCTGAATTCCGGCAAGGCCGAATCCGTCAATGAAGCCGTCCAGAAGATCGGCCTCAGCCGCAGTGCCTATTATAAATACAAAGATGCCGTGCTGCCGTTCTATGAGACATCGCGCGGCCGGCTGGTCACCTTGATATTTGCCGTCGAGAATTTCCCGGGCATCCTGTCCGGAATCATCAATTGCCTGGCCCGCGTCAAAGCCAATATCCTGACGATCAACCAGAATATCCCGATCAACGGTCTGGCGGACGTGTCAATTTCGGTCGAAACCGACCGGATGACCGTCAACCTGGAAAACCTGCTCGAGGAACTGGGCCGGATTCCCGGTGTACGGTCGTATCGGATACTCTCCAGGGATTGAACGAAACAAGGCAGCTTGCTTTGCAGGAGGATAAGTGGACAACATGATTGAAATTGCAATACTCGGTTATGGCGTTGTCGGTTCCGGTGTCGCCGAAGTGTGTCAAATGAACCAGGATATTATCCGGCAGCGCGCCGGAAAAGTCGTCCATATCAAGAGAATATTGGATATCCGTGATTTTCCCGGTGATCCTTTCGCCGACCGGATCACCCATGACCCGGCCGACATATTCGACGATCCGTCCATATCGGTGGTGGTCGAGACTATCGGCGGCGCCGGCATCGCTTATGAGATGAGCCGCAAGGCGCTGCTGCACCGCAAGCATGTGGTGACCTCCAACAAAGAGCTGGTGGCGACCTATGGCCCGGAACTGATGGCCCTGGCCCGCGAGCAAGGTGTCAGCTATATGTTCGAGGCCAGCGTCGGCGGCGGCATCCCGATCGTCCGCCCGCTGCACAAATGCCTGTCGGCCAATGAGATCGAAATGATTGCCGGCATCTTGAACGGCACCACCAATTATATCCTGACCCGCATGGAGCAGTCCGGCGTCGACTTTGCCGCCGCCCTGGCCGAGGCGCAATCCCTGGGCTATGCCGAAAAAAATCCGACCGCCGATATCGAGGGTTTGGATACCTGCCGTAAAATTGCCATTCTCAGCAGCATTACATTCAGTGAATTTATCGACAGCCGGCTAATCTATACCGAAGGCATTGCCGGCATCACTGCCGCCGACATGGCCTATGCCCGCCAAATGGACTGCAAGATCAAGCTGCTGGGCTGTTTCCGCCGGCGCGAGAACCGGATGGCCGACCTGATCGTCGCGCCGATGCTGATTCCGCGCCAACACCCGGTTGCCGTGGCCGACGATGTTTTCAACGCCATCCTGGTCCTGGGCATTGCCCTGGGCGACGCCATGTTCTATGGCCGCGGCGCCGGCAAGCTGCCGACCGCCAGCGCCGTAGTGGCCGATGTGATCGAATGCGTGATGCACCTGGACAAGATCCCCCATCTGGTGCCCTGGAGCAAGCCTGACCGGCCGATCATCCTGCCGCATGCCGATTGCCAGGTCAAGGCCCTGCTGCGCCTCAGCCGCTCGATTCCGGCGGCGGCCATCGAGGCCGCTTTGGCCGGCTATGGCCTGGAATGGCTGAAAGCGCTGGATGACCGGGAATGGGCGGTTGTTGCCGGCAGTCACGGGCATCTGACCGAGGCCGGCCTCGCCGACGTGCTGGCCGCCTGGGGCAGCCAGGTGATCAGCCGGATCCGCATATTTTGATAAGGTAATATTTTCCTGAGCCTGAATAACGTGTTATAATCAAAGTGCGGAGGCTAGCCAGGCCTTTGCCGCAAGCCTTCGTTTGTATCCGTCTGATCCATCGACCATCCGCCGGCGAAATGCCGGCGGGGAGGAACCGGCATGACAGCGGCGCAGGAGAGGCAGGCTGTCCAAACCGGCCTGCCCGGCCAGATTGACACGGATTACCATCAGCTCTTCGAGCAGTCCCCGGTCGCCAGTTTGCTGGTCAACCGGGAAGGCTTGATCATGCAGTTTAACCACCGGGCGGCAGACATCCTGCTGATCGATCCCGAATTGCGTTCCCATCCCGACCTATTCGGCTATGTCCGCCAGGAGGACCAGAATGTGCTGCTGGCGCATTTGCAGGCCGCGTTTGCCGATCCTGGCCAACATAGCCTGAACATCCGCATTCTGACCGTGAACGGCCAGGAATTTCCGACCCGCCTGATCAGCATGCCGCTGGCCGGCAATCCGGATTTGCTGCAGGTTACGCTGCTCGAACAGGGCCAGCAGCCGAAAAACATCAAAATGCTCAGCCATCTGGCCTATTATGACCAACTGACCGGCCTGCCCAACCGTTTGCTGTTCGCGGACCGCCTGCGCTGGGCGATCCGCGACGCCCGCCGCCAGAAAGAGCATCTGGCCGTGATGGTGATCGACCTGGATAATTTCAAGCAGGTCAACGACGCTCTCGGTCATGAGGCGGGCGATCGTTTCCTGCAGATCATTGCCGGCCGAATGGCCGGTTGCCTGCGCGAGTCGGACACGCTCTCGCGCATGGGCGGTGACGAATTCACGATTCTGATGCAGCATATCAATGACGCCCAGGACGCCGGCGTGGCGGCCAGCCGGCTGCTCGAAGCGATCGGTCAGCCGGTCGCTCTGCAGGACCGGGAATTTACGTCGACTGCCAGCATCGGCGTCTGCTTGTATCCGGATGACGGCGACAATGCCGATTTGCTGATCCAGAATGCGGACATTGCCATGTACCGGTCGAAAACCGGCGGCCGCAACCGAATATCCTTTTTCAACGAATCCATGCGCCTGGCCGTGAACCGCCAGAACATCATCGAGTCGAAACTGCGGCAAGCCTTGCAGAACCAGACCCTGGATGTCTATTACCAGCCGATGGTCGATACGGAAACCTGCCGGATCACCGGCATTGAAGCCCTGCTGCGCTGGCAGCCGGAAGGCAGCGGCGTCATCAGCGCCGCGCAGTTCCTGCCGCTGGCCGAGAACATGGGTCTGGCGGCTGCCTACAGCGAATGGGCGCTGCTGCGGGCTTGCCGCCAAATGAAGCACTGGCTGGACAAAGGGCTGCTGCGCGGTCAGCCCGATTTCCGCATGGCGGTCAATATCAGCGCCGAACAGCTGGCCCAGGCTGAGTTCATCGACAAGATCCGCGCCGTTCTGCAGGCTTCCGGCTTGCCGCCGGCTTATCTGGCAGTAGAAGCGGCGGAGAAAGTCATCCATCAGGACGACCAGACGATCGTCCGTAATTTGAACCAGTTGCGGGAATTGGGCATTGCCTTGTACCTGGATGATTTTTCGCAGGGCTTCAACACGCTGCAGAAAGTCAGCAGCATTCATTTTGAATGTCTGAAGATCGACCAGATCTATACATCGGTCTTCCTGGAAAGCCAGAAAGTGGAGGCCCTTCTCGATGCCCTGGTTAACCTGGCCCATATTCTTGGCCTGCGGGTGATCGCCGAGGGCGTAGAAAACCAGCAGGCGTATGCCTGGTTGAAAGCACACGCCTGCGATGGGATGCAAGGTTATTTCTTTACCCGGCCTATGCCGGCCGTCGAAATGGAGATGCTGCTGGAACTGCCTTAGCGGGTCAATCCAGTTGGTTGCGCAAGTAACGGGCATACAGATGATCCAGGCGATGCATGGCATCGTCCATTTCCATTTGCAGCGTGGCAACCTTGCGCAGATTCTTGGTGTCCATGGCCTGGCGGATCTCGTTGAACAGGCAGACCTGGTCATGCGAGTCGTGGGCCAGCCGCTGGCGCAGGGCGTTGATCTCGCTCCACAAGGCGTCATCATAATCGGTCTGCTTGTGCACCCGCGCACAGGCACGCACGCGCAGCAGGTTGTTTTGCAGCAGGCGATCGCGCAATTCCATCTCCCAGGTATCCAGCATGGCCCGGGAATAAGACGACAGCAAGCGATCAGTAAAGACTTCGCCCCGGCAAAGCACAGCCAGCCCGTCTTCCTGATGCAGCAGCATGCGCAGCGTCTCGTAGACACAAGCCGGCGGCTTGCCGAACAGCTTATCCCGCTCTTCCTCAGTGTACTTGGCGAATACGTCGTCCTCACTGCGGTACATCCGGTCGGCCGCCAGATAGGCGCCGGGGACGCCGGCTTCCTTGCAGAATTCCTGTTCCAGATCGCCGGGGGTCCGGCAGTTGGCCAGGGCGTGGCTGATGCCGTCCAGCATGCATTGGTAGATGGCGGCGAGGGCGATGTAGGTATTGGTGTGCGGATTGGGCGAGCGGATCTCGAACCGGGTGGCCATCGGCGTGTCCTCGCTGCGGATCAGGCCAACCAGGACCGTGCGGTTGCGGGACGGTGTGGCGATGTCGCAACCCAGCGAGGCCACCGCGTGCGTCGGCGCCTCGAAACCCGGCTTGAGGCGGTTGAAAGCATCATTGGAGACCGTGATAAACGGGCTGATGACGCTGTAATGCTTCATGAAGCCCATCAGGGCGCCCCAGCCAATCTGGTTCAGGAAATCCTTGTGGAAATCGTCCGGCGAGAAAAGGTTGATCCTGCGGCCGTCCTTGAGCGTGGCGACGGCGTTGACATGGACATGCTCGCCGCTGCCGGCCACGCCTTCGATCGGCTTGGCCATGAAGGAAGCGTCCAGGCCGTGCAGGCGGAAGACCTCCTTGATGAAGATGCGGGTGAACAGCTCGTTGTCGGCGGCCTGGATCGCCGAGGCAAATTTCCAGTCGATTTCCAGCTGTTCCATAATATAGTCGAGACTGCCGCTGCCGGTCAGCTGAGCTTTGACGCCGCCAACCTCCTTATGGCCCATTTCCGGTTTAAGACCATAATGCTCCAGCATCTCGATCGAGTGCTCGAGCGCTGTCCGGACGATGCCCTTGGTCCGCTTCCAATACTGCTCTTTCAATTCCTGCGAAATGGACAGCTGTTCGCGGTTGACTTCGTGCTCCGGGGTGCGGACCCAGAATTCCAGCTCGGTTGCCGCAGTCAGCGACACCGTTTCGATCTCGTCCGGCGTGATCCGCCACTGGGCGCAAATGGCCGGATGCTCAGTCAGCATCTTTTTCATTTCCAGTTCAAATCGCTCGCAAGCCCGGCTGAGCAGGGAACGGGAGCAGACCATGTCGCCGTTGTGGCACAGGAAGGCGGGGATGCGCAGCGTACCGCAGGGCAGGCCGTTTTCCGGATCGCAATTTTCGTGGTTGTAGTCGACAAACCAGTTCACATTCGTATCGGCCATCAGGTCGACTTTACCATCATTCAGAGTCGCGATGCCGGGCAGCACGACGGAAGAGCCGTCGGTCTGGACGCCGCCGTGCAGGTAGCTCTCGATATTGTCGAGAAACAAGCGGACCGGTATTTTCTCGTCGGTGTCGTTGCCGGCCAGGTCGATGGCGGCCAGCGAGACAAACTTGACCTCCGGATGCCCGCTCAGCACCTGGCGGATTGCCTCGGGTGAATGGCTCTCCCGG
The DNA here is from genome assembly GCA_023438965.1 of Bacillota bacterium. GTDB lineage: Bacteria > Bacillota > Clostridia > Saccharofermentanales > UBA5734 > UBA8949. The sequence continues at coordinate 7,483 of JAEXPB010000288.1, forward strand.
GGGACGAAATAGAGCAGCTGCGGTCGGACTGTGAAGTTATTCTGGTGCATGGTCTACCTCTCTCATACAGGCCAGCCTGGTCTGCCGAAGGCTGGCAACAACTCACCCTATTTTACCGGAACCAGGTTTGGCGTCAAGGGATGCGGCAGAATTTAAAAAGGGTACCTCGGCTGAACGAAGTACCCTTGGCTAGCGCACTGGCAACAGATATCAATATCTGTTGTCATACCCGCCCTGCTGACGCCTGGTGTTCTTACGGGCACGACGGCATTCTGGGCAGCGAACGGGTTCATTCTCAAACCCCTTCTCCTTGTAGAAAGCCTGCTCACCCTCGGTGAAGGCAAACTCTGCGCCGCAGTCCTTGCAAACAATCATTTTGTCCGGCATGGTGCATACCTCCTGAATAAATCGGATTTGGGATGAATGACAGTGGCTTGTCCGGAATTTTCTAGGAGGTTTGCGACCTTCTATTCAGTTCGGAGCAGTCTGTAAACAAGCATAATCCGTTGTGTAAATAATAACATACATGCTATAATGAAACAAGTATGTTGTTAAGATTCCTATGGATATTATCACATATGAACAAATCTGGCCTAGTAATGAAGAGGAGCTAATCTATGAAGTTATGTGACTGCGTTCAGGTTTTGAACGCGAGGATCCTGGTGCCGGCCGCCGATATGGAGATCGATATCAAGGTGGCCTGCGGCGCGGATCTGATGAGCGACGTGATGGCGTTCGCCTGTTCGAGCAATGAAATGATGCTGACCGGCCTGGTCAACCCCCAGACGATCCGCACGGCCGAAATGATGGACGTCAAAGTGATCGTCTTTGTCCGCGGCAAGCTGCCGGGGGAACAGATGCTCGCCATGGCCCGGGAAAAGAATATTTGCATCCTGACGACGATGCTGCCGATGTTTACCGCTTGCGGGCTCCTGTATCAGTCCGGAATCAAAGGGAAGGGGGGCTGACGTCTGGAGCCTGTCAAACTTGTCTTTCCCATTCGCGGATCGGATTTCATCAATGCCGGCGAGGCTTCGAGCGGCACCAAAAAAGCGCTGACCCGGCTGGGCATTGCGCCGTCGATCGTCAAGCGGGCCGCCATCGCCATGTACGAAGCCGAGTTGAACGCCGTGATCCATGCCGGCGGCGGCGTCGCTGAAGTGGAGATCTATCCGGACCATGTCCTGATCCGGATCAGCGACCAGGGCCCCGGCATCCCCGACGTTGGCCTGGCCATGCAGGAGGGCTGGTCCACCGCACCGGATATCGCCCGCGAAATGGGTTTCGGCGCTGGTATGGGACTGCCCAATATCAAGAAAAATGCTGATGACATGAAAATCGAGACGGAGATCGGCAAGGGGACAACCCTGACCGTGATCATCCGCTTCTGACCGTCCAGGTTTCATCAGACGGAGGTTTACTATGTCCAGACTTCATTCGGTACGGCTTAACCGCGATTTGTGCGTCGGCTGTACCAATTGCATCAAGAAATGCCCAACCGAGGCGATCCGTGTCCGCAACGGCAAGGCCCAGATCAACGAGGCGCGCTGCATTGACTGCGGCGAGTGCATCCGGGCCTGCCCGCACCATGCCAAGAGCGCCGAAATGGATCCGTTCAGCCGGCTGCATGAATACCAGTATAATATCGCCCTGGCCGCGCCTTCGCTGTATGCGCAGTTCGGTGCCCCGGCAACCCGCAGCATGGTTCTGGCCGCTTTGCGCAATGTCGGTTTTGACGACGTCTACGAGGTGGCCATCGGCGCCGAAATCGTTTCCAGAAACACGGCGGAATTCTTGCCCCAGGCGCTGAAAAAGGGTGTCCGGCCGCTTATTTCCTCGGCCTGTCCGGCGGTCGTCCGGTTGATCCAGATGAAATATCCGGGTTTGATCGACAACCTGGTTCCCTTTGATGCGCCGATGGAAGTGACCGCCCGCCTGGCCCGCGAAGAAACCCAGGCGCGGACCGGCCTGCCCAATGCGCGGATCGGTGTCTTTTTCATCAGTCCCTGCCCGGCCAAACGGACAGCGGTGGTCAATCCGATCGGCCGTTCGCAGAGCGACGTCAATGGGGTGATCGCCATTTCGGACGCCTATCCGTTGATTCTGGCCAAACTGGAAAAACTGGATCCGCAAGTTCTGCGGGATTACGAAACGCGGACCCTGGCCAATGCCGGCGGTGTTCGCTGGGGCTATGCCGGCGGCGAGGCGATCGCTCTGGATACTGACAAATACCTGGCGGTGGATGGAATTCACAATGTGATCGCCATTCTGGAGGAGATCGAAAACGAGCGCCTGCGGGACATCGACTTCATCGAAGCCAATTCCTGCACCGGCGGCTGCATCGGCGGCCCGCTGACCGTGGCCAACCGTTTTTCCGGCAAATCCCGTCAGCGCGGCTTCATCGCAGCTGCCGAAAAAATGCCCGCCGAGCAAAAAACCGCGGCCCGGCAGCGCAGCGGCGCCCGCAAACTGGCGACCTGGCCGGAACCGGTTGAACCGAACAACGCCCTCAAGCTCGATCCCAACATCCTGCAGGCCCTGCAGAAATACGATCACATGAAGACCATCGCCGCCACGCTGCCCGGCCTCGATTGCGGCGCCTGCGGCGCGCCGGACTGCGAAGCCCTGGCCGAGGACATTGTCCGCGGCGAGGCGACGGAAACCGATTGCATTTTCAAACTCAAGGAGCGCATCCGCAGCGTTGCAGCCCAGATGAGCGAGCTGGAGGCCGAGATGACCCGCCACGTCAAAAGCGGTCAGATGGAAGGCGAAGCCAGCGCTTCTGTTCCGGCCCAAGGCGGGGAGGAAGACAATGCCGCTCACGATTGAGGACCTTCTGACTGAATTCCCCTGCCGGCTGCTCTGCGGCTCCGACCTCGCCGGCCGGCCCGTTACGGGCGGCTATGCCTGCGACCTGCTGAGCTGGGTCCTGTCGCGGGTCAAGTCGCAGGATGTCTGGTTCACAATCCTGAACAGCGTGAATGTCCTGGCGGTGGCCGCGCTTTCGGAATGCGCCTGCGTCATGCTCACCGAAGCGGTGGACATGGACGAGAATATCCTCGCCCGCGCCCGCGAGAAAAACCTGGTTGTCCTGGGCACGCCGCTGCCGACCTATGAGGCGGCGATCGCGCTTGACCGGTTGCTGCGCGAGCACCGGCCATGATTGTCCGGTGCGACCTGCATCTGCATACCGACCTGTCGCCCTGTGCTGATCCGGACATGACGCCGGGCAACATTGTCGCCATGGCTGCGCTCAAAGGACTGCAGGCAATAGCTATCACCGACCACCAGAGCTGCGGCAACTGCAGCGCGGCCATGACCATCGCCGAACGTCTGGGCGGCCCGCTGGTTCTGCCGGGTCTGGAAGTCGAGTCGCAAGAAGAAATCCATCTCCTTTGCCTCTTCCCGGATCTGGCGGCGGCCAGCCGCATGGAAGCCCGGGTTCGGGCGGCCATGCCGGAATTCAAGAACCGGCGCGATATTTTCGGCGCTCAGCATTATTACAATGCCGAGGATGAAATATGCGGCGAGGAAGACCGACTGCTGCTGGTCGCTTGCGGAATTGACTGTTTCGAGCTGGCCCGCCTGGCGCTTGATTTGGGTGGCGTCTGCCTGCCGGCGCATGTGGACCGGGAAGCGAACAGCATGCTTGCCACACTCGGCTTGATTCCGCCCGATTTTCCGACCCGCTGGCTGGAAGTGTCCGCCGCCGGCGACGAAAGGCGGTTGCTGGCTGATCATCCGGAGCTTTTGGATTACCGCCTGCTCAGCAATTCAGATGCCCACCGGCTGTCCGACATCGCCGAGCCGGGCTGGCCGCTGCAGGTTCCGGATTTTTCACCTGACGCGGACGGGCGGCAAAAACTGATTTTGGCATTGCGGCCGTGAACGTTTCAGTGCTATAATATCTGGAGCGAGTCGGAAATGGCGGTAACCTGATGCGGGAATTGGCTCTTCATCTGCTGGATATCATTCAGAATTCGGTCAAAGCCGGCGCGCGAAGGATTGAGGTATTGGTGGAGGCTGAGCCGGGGATCAACCGCCTGCGGCTCCGGGTCAGCGACAACGGTTACGGCATGGCGCCGGAATTGCTGGCCAGGGTAACCGATCCTTTTGTCACAACCCGCAAGACCCGTTCGGTCGGATTGGGCATCCCGCTGCTCAAGGAGCAATGCGAACAGACCGGCGGCAGCCTGGCGATTGAGTCCGCAGTCGGGCAGGGCACCGTCCTGACCGCCGATTTGGGCTTGGACAGCATCGACCGTCTGCCGCTGGGCGAATTAGGGGAGACCTGGCAGGTCCTGGTCCAGGCCAATCCGGAAATCGACTACCGTTTGTCCCTGTTGTCCCCGGGACGGCGCTATGATCTGGATCTGGCCGACATCCGGCGCCAGATGGCCGACGTCCCGCTCAACGAACCGGCGGTCCTGGACTGGATCCGGTTCAATATTGAAGAACAGCAAGATATTATTTTCGGAGGTGTCTTACATGAAATCATTAGCAGAACTGGAAGCCATCCGGCAGAAAGCCAAGGCTGACATGGCCGCCCGTACCGGCGGCGGCCGCAAAGTGGTCGTCGGCATGGCGACCTGCGGGATTGCCGCCGGCGCCCGCCCGGTTATGAACGCCCTGGTTGAAGAACTGCGCGTTCGCAACATCAACGATGTTGCCGTGACGATGACCGGCTGCATCGGCGTTTGCCGCCTGGAGCCGATCATTGAACTGATCGAGGAGAACGGCGACCGGATCACCTATGTCAAGATGGACGCCAACAAGGCTCGCCGGGTGGTTGCCGAACATCTGATCAACGGCCGGGTTTGCCAGGATCTGACCATCGGCGCCGCTGAAGCAGCCGCTAAAGAAGCAGCGCAAGCCTGAACCGTCTGATCGCGGCTTCCGGAAACTTTACGAAGCGCGGTCGCGTTTCGTATAGTTTCTTTTTTCGCAAAGGAGAATCCGGTGAATTTCCTGATCATCCTGGAGTCGTTAAAATTCTATAAAGTGCGTCATGAACGGACCGTTCAAATCTGGTTCCTGCTCCTGTATGGTTTGAACATGCTGCCCTATATCCTGCCGATCGGCGACAGGGACTTCAGCCTGTACCTGAGCGCGGTCGAGGACCTGCTGGCGGGCAAGCTCCCGGCGCAGGGCCTGAACGTCCTGCAGCTGCTGACGCCCGGGAACTGGCTGCTCCTGGGTCTTTCTGTCCTGGCCGGCCTGATCAACGGCTTTTTCACCCTGATGTACGCCACCCTGTATGTCGGTGAAAACGACGACATGAAGCCGCGGCAGTCCTTCACCAGAAGCCTGGCCGCCATACCCCGGCTGATCCTGCTGGCGCTGCTGCTGGCGGTTCCGGCTGTCCTGTCGGCCTGCCTGGCCTTCCTGCCGCTCGTGGTCTTCGTCGTCATGATGTATTTTCTGCCGCTGAACCTGACGATCAACCGCCAGCCGCTGGCCGAATCGATGCATCAAAGCTACCTTGGCACCCAGCGCCAGAAGATCTTCATCTTCGTGCAGGTTGTGCTGGTCTCCCTGCTGATCACCCTACCGCAGAACATTATCGAGGCCGTGACGCCCGACGGCTATTTGCCTTATCTTTTCATCACCACTTTTTTTACGATTCTACGGGCGTTTGTCCAAGGCCGACTCATGGGAATTTTATATCTTTTTCTTGTAAAGAAGGTCCCAGTTGTGATACCATCTAAGCCAAATGGTCAAAAACAGCTCTGAATGGCCAGGGCAATCGCTTTTACGACCGATAGTATTAAGGAGGAACATCCCATGTCCGACATCAAAGAAAAAGCCCTCAAACAGCATCAGGAATGGCAAGGCAAGATTGAAGTCATTTCCCGCGCCAAGGTCGAGAATCGCGCTGATCTGTCCGTCGCCTACACGCCGGGCGTTGCCGAACCCTGTCTGGAGATTTCCAAGAACGTCGACTTGTCCTATACCTATACCCGCCGCTGGAACATGGTCGCCGTTGTGACCGACGGCACCGCGGTCCTGGGTCTGGGCGACATCGGCCCGGAAGCCGGCATGCCGGTCATGGAAGGCAAATGCGTCCTGTTCAAGGTCTTCGGCGACGTTGACGCTTTCCCGCTCTGCATCCGTTCCAAGAATGTCGACGATATCGTCAACACCGTCCGCCTCCTCGCCGGCAGCTTCGGCGGCGTCAATCTCGAGGACATCTCCGCCCCGCGCTGCTTCGAAATCGAGAAGCGCCTGAAAGAGACCTGCGATATCCCGATTTTCCACGATGACCAGCACGGCACCGCCGTCGTCACCCTGGCCGGCCTGATCAATGCCCTGCGCATCGTCAACAAGAAGCTGGAAGAAGTCAGCATCGTTGTCAATGGCGCCGGCGCCGCGGCAACCGCGATCGTCAAGCTTCTGCTGTCCTGCGGCCTGTCCGATGTCGTCCTCTGCGACCGCACCGGCGCGATCTACGAAGGACGCGACAACCTTAACTCAGCCAAGGTCGAATTGGCCCAGCTGACCAACCGCAAGATGAAGAAAGGCTCCCTGGCCGACGTGGTCAAGGGCGCCGATGTCTTCATCGGCGTGTCCGCCCCGAACGCCCTGAGCGAAGACATGGTCAAGACCATGGCCAAGGATCCGATCGTCTTCGCCTGCGCCAACCCGACGCCGGAAATCATGCCGGACAAAGCTCTGGCAGCCGGCGCTGCTGTCGTCGCCACCGGCCGTTCGGACTTCCCGAACCAGATCAACAATGTCCTGGCTTTCCCGGGCATCTTCCGCGGCGCCCTCGATGTGCGCGCCAGCGACATCAACGACGAGATGAAACTGGCTGCCGCCTACGCGATTGCCGATCTGATCTCCGCCGAAGAGCTGAAGCCGGAATACATCATTCCGTCGGCCTTTGACAAGCGCGTCGGCACCGCCGTCGCCGCAGCCGTGGCCAAGGCCGCCAAGGACACCGGCGTCAACCGCATCTGAATGGATTTTCATTGAACGGCTGAAAACCAGACTGATGCGCTCAGTCTGGTTTTCAGCACATTTACCGCTAAATCGGAGGTAACCGGTATGGGAAGGAAAGAAGAGATTCTCAGTTTGCTGGAAAGGAATGCCAAGCTGACTGCTGCGGAAATTGCCGTCATGATCGGCCGTCCGACGGAAGAAGTCGAGAAGACCATCGCCAGCCTGGAGAAGTCCAAGGTGATCCTTGGCTACGGCGCCCTGATCAACTGGGAAAAGACCGCCGCCACACCGGTTACCGCGTTGATTGAAGTCAACGTCACGCCGCAGCGCGATCAGGGATTCGACCACATTGCGCAGCGGATCTACCGTTATCCGCAGGTCCAGTCCTGCTACCTGATGTCCGGCGGGTTCGACCTGATGGTGATCATCCAGGATGAATCGCTCAAGGATGTCGCTATGTTCGTTTCGGAAAAAATCGCCCCCTTGGATTCGGTCATCTCGACCCGGACCCACTTCATTTTGAAAAAGTACAAAATGAACGGTACCGAGTTCACTGTGCGGGAGGATGACCACCGGGAGGCTGTCGTGCTATGAATCTGGAGCATTTCCTGTCTGAATCTGCCAAATTGATCCCGCCTTCGGCGATCCGACGGTTTTTCGACATGGCCAACGAGATGAAAGGCCAGGTCATCTCCCTGTCCATCGGCGAGCCGGATTTCGTCACCCCCTGGGCTATCCGCGAAGCGGGCATCTACTCGCTGGAGCAGGGCAATACGCACTATTCGCCGAACCAGGGGTTCATCGAGCTGCGCAAGGCGATCAGCGATTATATGAACCGCCGTTTCCAGCTGGCGTATGCGCCCAAGTCCGACATCATCGTCACGGTCGGCGGCAGCGAGGCGATCGATCTCTGCGTGCGGGCGACCATCAATCCCGGTGATGAAGTGATCATACCCGAACCCTGTTTCGTCGCCTATAAAGCCTGCGTTCAGCTGGCCGGCGGCGTCGCCGTGACAATCCCCTGCTCGATGGAGAACGGCTTCAAACTGACCCCTGACCAGCTGCGGGCGGCGTTGACGCCGAAAACCAAGATGGTCATGCTCGGTTATCCGAACAATCCGACCGGAACCGTGCTCAGCCGGGATGAAGTGACCGCGCTGGCCGATGTGCTGCGGGACAAGCCGGTGCTGATCCTGTCGGACGAGCTGTATGCCGAATTGACCTATGAACCGGCCGATCACTGCTCGATCGCGACCCTGGAAGGCATGAAGGAGCGGACCGTGCTGATCGGCGGCTTCTCCAAGGCCTTTGCCATGACCGGCTGGCGGATCGGCTTCGCCTGCGGCCCGGCGACCCTGATCGGCGCGATGAA
>JAEXPB010000240.1 GCA_023438965.1 Bacillota bacterium
TCCGAATCGTCTTTCTTCTCCGTTTGATTATCGGTCGGTCCAGATTGCCCTGGCTGACCGGCAGCCGGCTCGTCGGTGAACATGCCGGCGATGATGCCGGAAATCGGGATGGCCAGGAAGACGATCCAGCCCGGATGCCATAAACCGAAACCAAAGCCCAGGATCAGGTAGATTGCTGTCGCCAGAATCGCGACCAGGCCGGGGATCTGCCCGGCGATTTTCTTTTTCTTCTGGATCAAGTCGACGATAACCGCCGTTACCGGAATGGCCAGGAAAACCAGCCAGGCATAGGGCCAGCCGTTTCCGATAAAGCCGATGATCAGAAAGGCAGTGACCGCCAGCAAGGCAACCAGACCGACAATCGAATCCAACACTTTCTTGCGATTCATGTTCATACCTCCCCTATCTGTTTGATTGTTCAATGGCTTAATTTGATGGTTCAGCGGCTTAACTTCAGCATATCAGGAACCGGCCCGGATTAAAATATCTTCTTGCAGACGGCAATCAATGCGTCCAGCAGGGTATCGTCATTTTCCGGGTCATGCCACGACAATGGATTGGCTTCGCGCAGCTGATCGAGGTTCAGCTCCTGCTGCAGGCCCTGCAGGCGCCGGCGTTCGGCTTGCAGCTGATCCATTTCCCTGGCCCTGGCCTTCCGGAAACCGCCCGACTGGATGAAATTGACAATCTGCTGCAATTCGAGGCGATCGAACCAAGTACCATGCGGCTTGCACCAATCCACGACAACGCCCGAGCAGCCAGAAAAATTCTTACGTTGCATCAGGCCGCCGCACTCCGGGCATGGGATATACATGCGGCCGGGAGTCTGCTCCGGCTGCAGACCGGTGGTCTGGACCTGCGCGGTGAAGACCAGGACTTGCTCCTGCTGTTCCCGGTCCGCGCATATTTTCTGAAACGTATCCGTGTTCAGCCAGATACCGCCGCAATTGCTGCATTCATCAATCCGAGCGCTGCCAATCCGGGCCGGGGTCAAATTCCTGCTGCAGCGCGGGCAGGTCAGCTGCCGGTCACTCCGGACAATTTCGCGTTCAACCGGGGCGCCGCAGTTGGGGCAGTACTTCATGCCCTGGAAAATGGCGCCAAAGCAGGCCGGACAGGCCGTTACAGTCAGGACCGCCCGGCAGTAGCCGCAGCGCACACTGTCGGCTTCGGCATTGGCACCGCAGTTGGGGCACTGCAAAGCTTTGGTACCTGTAGAGCTCATACGCGGCGAACCTCCCCGCGATCAGCGCGTCAATCTGTAATGATTCAAGTAAAGCTGCGCCGCCGTTGCGGGGCTATCCTCACCCGCAGCATTCTTAACCGGGGCGAACTCTTCTTCCCGCGGCACGCGCAGCACCTCCAGCCGGTCCAGGCTGGCAAAGGCGTCGAAAATGAAAGCTTCAAATTTATAGGCGTTCGGCTGCGCCGGTACCACCTTGTCACCCTGTTCATTGACATAGGCCGCTTTTTTAACGGCCGTATGGTAGGGCATGGCCAGCACGCCGGGCAGCTCCAGGACAGCCGTGCTCATGACCGTGCAGGAAATATGGGCGTCGCCGAAAATCAGCTCCCCGGCCCCGTTCCGCTGCTCCGCCAGGGCCAGAGGCAGTTCCGAGTATTCGACAACGGACGGGTGGCCGTTCCGCAGGCAGAAAACGCCGACTTTCTCGGTCGGATCGCGCTTGATGATCGATTTGGAGATCGCCAGGGACCGGCGCTGGATCGTCAGTCCAAGCGGCAGCGGATCCGTACACTGGGCGAGGATGTTGTCGACATTGCCAATGAAAAACCAGCGGATGCCCCGATTCTGCATGTCGCCGGCGACGCCGCTGCGTTGCATGGCCCGGAAGATCGAGCCGTTGCCGTCCGGGCCTTCCTTGATCCGGTGCTTCTCTTCCAGGATGATCCGGCCGCTCATGTCGACCATCGGCAGCGAGCCCTGCTGGAAGAAATGGATGTCCGGGTAGCCGAAATTATCGCGGGCGGCGAAGTAAGCCGTCGTGGCCTGATGATTCTCCGCACTGGTCATGATGTACCAGGGAATTGACTGCCCGCAGGCCCGGCTGCAGACGACTATTTTCTCCAGATAAATTTCGAAAAGTGATTGCTCGCGTTCGAGCATCAATCGGAAGGTCCCTTTCGGGCCGTCATAGCCTAAACGCGTTCCCTGGCCGCCGGCCATGGTTACCACCGCGTATTCACCGCGCCGCATTGCCGCCAGGCCAACAGCCTGCATTTCGTCGCGCTGTGCGGGCGTCAGGATCGCTTTATCCGTCACCGGTAAAGGACGGATCTCGGATCCGGTTGCTGCCGGGGTCTGTCGAGTCTGTTCATATAATTGGCTGATGCGAGCGAAGTCGCAGCTGATGATTTGATCAAGCAGTTCATCCTGCGCCTGGGTCGGCAGCTCATCATAAAACTGCAACAGATGCGTTTGCTGCCACTGTGCGGTCAGTTCTCTTGCCTGGGCCTGTTTGTACTTGCCGTTCATAGGAATCCTCCGCTACATTAATCTTATTTATTTTATCCCGATCCGGGTGGTAAGGCAATCCGTTGATTCGCTGCGCGGGATGGGAAGTTGAGTTCTTGCTTATTTGGGCAGCCTGCTGTAGTATTCAATCTTAAGGCAGGTGTTCATGATGCAGACCACAGTCCAGGGGCTCTATCCCGCACGTCCGATTGCCAATCTCCGCGATTTGTGGACCGGTTCGGTGCAAGAATTTGCCGACCGGCCGGTCTTTTTAATCAAATCCGTCAAAGGACAGCCTTTCGCGCCGGTTTCCTACCGGCAGTTCGGCCGGGACATCACCAGCCTGGGCACGGCCCTGCTCAATCGCGGCCTCGCCCGGGCCAAGCGGGTCGCCATTCTGAGCGAAACGCGCTATGAATGGTATGTCAGTTATTTGGCGGTCCTGAGCGGTGAGGCAGTCGTGGTCCCGCTGGACAAGGAGCTGCCGGTCGCAGATTTGACCAGCATGCTGCGGCAGGCAGAAGTCAACTGCATCATCTACAGCCAGCGGCTGGCCGACAAGGCCCTGGCTGCCGCGGCCGGCCTGCCCTCCCTGGACCTGCTGGTGCGCCTGGACGATAGCCGGGAGAATGTGCCCGAGTCCTTGCCCATCGTGGCCTTCCCAGCACTGCTCGCTGAGGGCCAGGCCCAATTTGCGGCCGGCGACGATCGGCTGCTGACCCATCCGATCAATGCCGACGAGATGCGCATCCTGCTTTTCACGTCCGGCACCACGGCAGCGGCCAAAGCGGTCATGCACTCGCATGGTACGATCGCCGCCAATCTGATGCAGATGAACACCTTCTTCCTGGTCGTGCCCGAGGACGTGTTCCTCTCCGTCCTGCCCCTGCATCACACCTATGAATGCACCTGCGGTTTCATGTGCCCGCTGCATCGCGGCGCGGCAATCGCGATCTGCGAAGGGCTGCGTTACCTGGTTGACAATCTGCGCGAAACCAAAACCACGATCTTCTGCACGGTACCCCTGATGCTGGATCTGGTCTACAAGAAGATCGGCAAGGAAATCCGGAAAAATCCCCGTCAGCAGCGCCTGGTCCAGGTTATCCTGGGCCTGTCCAACGGGCTGCGCAAAATCGGTATCGATGCCCGGGCCCGGCTTTTCGCAAAGGTCCGGCAGGGCTTCGGACCCCATCTGCGGCTGATCGTCACCGGCGGCGCAGCCGTGGACACGGTGGTGGAAAAGGGCCTGAACGACTTCGGCTACCTGATCCTGCAAGGGTATGGCTTAACAGAGTGCGCGCCCCTGCTGGCTTTCAATTCGCCGGACAAACACCAGGAGGGCACAGCCGGCTATCCGGTTCCGGGTGTGGACATCAAGATCATCGATCCGGACGCCAACGGTGTCGGCGAGATCTGCGGCCGCGGCCCGAACATCATGCTGGGCTACTGGGAGCGGCCGGCGGAGACTGCCGCTGTTCTGGCCGGCGGGTACTTCCACACCGGCGACCTTGGTTATCTCAACCGGGACGGTTTCGTCGTCATCTGCGGCCGGAAAAAGAACGTGATCATCACCCGGAATGGCAAGAATATTTTCCCGGAAGAATTGGAATTTGTCCTTGACCGTCAGCCGCTGGTGGCTGAGTCCCTGGTATCCGGCGAATTGCAGCCGGATGGCGACTACAAGGTCGTCGCCGAGATCTTTCCCAACCTGGATGCGGTGCGCGAGACCGCCGGCGAAGCCAACCCCACGCCGGAATACCTGCAAGTCCTGTTCGCCAAGGTGGTCAAGGACGTGAACAGCCAGGTGGCGGCCTATAAAATGATTCAGAAATTCACCCTGCGCGACACGGAATTCCCCAAGACAACCTCGCTGAAGATCAAGCGGACTTAAGGCCGGCCCTCAGCTGATCGGGAACAGCACGCGCGCCAGGTAAATGGCCAGCGACAAGGTCACCGAGCTGTAAATGGTGGAAACCATGACTTCCTGCGCGGCGAAACCGGGATGGTTATCGCATTCCACCGCGACCAGAACCGTGTTGACCGCCGTAGGCACCGAACAGGATATCAGCATGGTCTGGGCAATGATGCCGCTGAAGCCAAAGATCCGGATCAGAACCAGCGCCATCGCCGGTCCGGCCAGAATACGGGTCAGGGCCGCCAGATTGGCATCCAGATTCTTGAAGTTGAATTCCGTGATTGAAAGCTGAACACCCAGGGTCAGCAGCGCCATCGGAACCAGGCCGCCCTTGATGAAGACGATCGATGACCAGACCGGCACGCCGGTGATGTCGATTTTTAGGTATTTAAGCAGCAAGGCCAGAGGAACGGTATAGATCGAGGGCATCGTGAAAATCTTGAGCAATGCCTTTTTACCGCCATTTTGCGCGCACCCGGCATTGTAAATGCCTATCGTGTTGATCGTCACATTCATGAAGACCATGACAATGACCTGGGCGGCCAGGGCGTCATTCAGATAGGGGGCTGTGCCATTGATGAGATAGGGTGCGCCGCCAAAAACCAGGGTAATCAGCGACAACCCGATATTACCGGAGTTGTTGAACATGATCGCGTTGCGGAAGGCGTTGGTCAGGGCCCGATCGTAGCCGCGGATGCGCGCCATGATGATCGCCAGAAAATGGTTGGCGGCCAAAAAGGCGATCGAAAAAAACAGGATGTTGAGCATGTCCAGCGACAGGTCGGTCGTATAAAGATTATAAAAAATGTACGACGGCGTGAACAGGTAAAATATCAGCTTGTTCAGGGTCACGATGCTGAAATGGAATTTCTTGCTCAAAAGGTATCCCAGGCCGATGATGATAAAGACCGGGATGATGTTGTTAACCAGAATTTAGACAAAAATTGCCATTCCGCAGCTCCGATACGCCAAGTTGAATCGGCACCATCATACCAGATCAGCCGCGATAAAGAAAGAGCGGGGCAAAGTCGGGCAACTAATCCGACCCGCCCCGATCCAAATATTCGGCCAATTTGTCGAAACTCTCGTTCCAGCCTTGCGTCATTCCCGCGAGATCCGGATCGGGAATGGCCGACACATCGTCATATTGCATCGTGAATCTGGTCTTGCCGTCTTCTTCCGCGAACTGGATGATGACCAGGCTTTCCAGCGGGAAGTCCGGATTCATGCCATAGAAAGCGGCATTGACGACATTGCCCTGGTCATCGGCAAAAGAGTCGGTCAGGACGAGCCGCTCCCCCGGGACAACTTCCCGAATCGTGCCGGTACTCCAGAAATCCTTGCCATCGGGTGAGCGCATGCAGTACAGATAATGGCCGCCCGGCCGCAAATCGATTCTAATCACCGGCGAGGTAAAAGTCCTGGGGCCCCACCAGGCTTTGATTTGCCCGGGGTCGGTCCATGCCTGCCAGACCTTTTCGCGCCTGGCGTTAAAGAGGCGACTGATGATCAGTTCCTTCTTGTTCGTCTTGGTGTTGGCAAAGTTGATCATCCACTGGACGCCGAATTTGTCCCGGAAGCTGCCATAATAGTCGCCCCAGGGCTGGTCAGTCATCGGCATATCGATCTCGCCGCCGTCGGACAAGGCGGTAAAGATCCGATCCGCCTCTTCTTTGCTGTCCGGTGCGATGAAAACGTGGACGTTGTTACCCGGGTTCAGTTTCATACCCATCGATTCGAGGATATCGGTACCCATCAGCGTGCTTTGACCGATCGGCAATCTAATGTGCATAATTTTACCTGCATCAGCTTCCGGGATCGTGACACCGGCCATCGGCATATCCTGAAAGCGGACCAGTGAAGTAAATTCACCGCCAAATACCGATCGATAGAACCGGAATGCCGCTTCGGCATTACCATTAAAATTGAGATAAGTTTCTAGCTTGGTCATATTAATCACTCCTGTATACGATCGCCAGGCGACCAGAAAAATGCTTGCTCCATCCAGCCATTTCACCACATGGGCTACCCGCGAATAGATACATCCGCTTGCCATCGAGATAGTTTGCCATGTGAAATTATAGTAAATGATACATTGATAATTTTCGATAACGCCGGTTACAGATCAGCGCGGCCGATGATCTGGTCAACCAAATGAACAAGATACTTGATGCTTATTTACACGTTCGGATGCTCTGTTATCTCCCGTTAAACTCCTTGACGGCCTCAATCATGGCGACAATATTCTGCACCGGCGTCTGAGCCTGGACATTATGCACGGCAGTGAAGACAAAGCCGCCCTGTGGGGCAAATATCGCACAACGCTCCAGCACCTGCTCCCGGACTTCCCGCGGCGTGCCAAAGGGAAGCACCTTTTGGGTGTCCACGCCGCCGCCCCAAAAGGTCAGCCGATCGCCGTATTTTTCTTTCAGGATCCGGGCGTCCATGCCGGCAGCCGAGCATTGCACCGGATTGATGATGTCAAAGCCGGCCAGGATAAACAATTCCAGGAAAGGTTCAATGGCGCCGCAGCTGTGCTTGAAGGTTTTCCAGCCGGTATGGGCATGGATCCAGTCATTGACTTTTTTATAATAAGGCAAGTATAAATTCAAGAAGGTTTCCCTGGAACAAAAGGTACTCAGCTGGGTGCCAAAGTCCGTGCCGCAGATAAAGGTCACGTCAACATCGCGCCCGACCGCGGCATTCAATTTCTGCAAGTTCTCAATGGCAATATCGGTCTGCCGGTCAAACACCTGATGCAGATAATCCGGCCGGCTGACCGTCGATACATACCACTCCTCAATATCCCGGATTCCTTTGGGCTTTTTCAGAAACGGGCCCGGCACCAGGGCAATATCGCCCAGGCCCATCCCCCCGAAATTGGCGACAATTCCCCGGCCTGTTTGGGTCGCTGCCGCCAGGCTGCTTTGAAAGTAAGCGATGTCCGCTTCGGTTATCGGCTTGAATTCCTCCAGATTATCATCGGGGTTCAACTGGTCCTCATCAAATTCTTCCTGGCGGATAATGGCATCGAAATAGTAGCCGCCCTTGGGCATGCGGCCGCTGGGTGCGACCGACCGGTCACCTTGCGGATAAATATAATGGTTGCCGGCCTGGTCATCGGAGGTTTGGAAAGAACCCGGGACCAGAACATCCAGCCCATTGTCCAATCGCCACTCTTTCCAATCGGTCCGGGGAAATCCGAAGGTGGTGTTGCGTGCACCGACGCCCTCGACATCAACGCCCAATACTGCTTTCAAATCATCTTCGATCAAGCCCAGCATCTGGAATGGCTCATGGACCTTGACCGGCCGCTTTGCCAAGCCATAATAGTCCCGCAAAGCAGCTACACAGGTCACATGCATACCC
>JAEXPB010000314.1 GCA_023438965.1 Bacillota bacterium
GGCGGACGCGAGCAGGACACCTGGGTCGCCCGCACGGCATTCGATCATGACCGGCTGATCTTTTTCCGCCATGCCGCCCCGGAAAGCGTGAACAAGATCATCGACCAGCGCCGGCAAACCTGCCCAACCATCACCAAGCTGGGCACCGACATGTCGGTGCCGGACGGCTGTCTGCGCGAGGTCCTGACGATGTATCACCGCATGCTGCGGGAAAAAGGCCTGGAGTATGCAATCTGGGGCCATATCGGCAACAACCATGTCCATGTCAACATCCTGCCGCGCAACGAAGAAGACTACCGGCAGGGCAAGGCGCTCTACAAAGCCTGGGCCGCCGAGGTCGTGCGCATGGGCGGGTCGGTCTCGGCCGAGCACGGCATCGGCAAGCTGAAGGCCGATTTCCTGGCCTTGATGTATGGCCGGACCCATGTGGCCGAGATGGCCGCATTGAAAAGGGAACTGGACGCCCGCTATGTCCTGGGCGTCGGCAACTTGTTCGCACCGGAGGACCAGTTATGAGAATCGTCGTCTGCATCAAGCAGGTCCCGGGCAGCACCCGCGTCGAGCTCGATCCGGTCACCAAGACAATTATCCGGGAAGCGCGCCGGGCGGTGACCAATCCTTTTGATTCCTTTGCCATCGAGCTGGCCATCCGGTTGAAAGAAGATCGGGAAACCGCCGGCGGCCAGGTCGAGACCGTCGCGCTCAGCATGGGCATTCCGGCGACCGAGACGCTGCTGCGCGACGCGGTCTGCCGCGGGCTGGACCGCGCCGTCCTGGTGACCGGCCGGGCTTTCGCCGGCGCTGATACGCTGGCCACCGCCTATACCCTGGCCGCCGCGGTCCGCCAGCTGGGCGGCGCCGACTTGATTCTCTGCGGCAAGATGGCCGTGGACGGCGACACTGCCCAGACCGGGCCGGAATTGGCCGAGCGCCTGGGCTGGCCGCATGTGACGGATGTCAGCGCCATCCTGGATTTCCCGGCCGACGGCCGCTGTATGACTGTCCGGAAGAGAATCGCCGGCGGCAGCCAGATCCTGCGCGTACGCTTGCCGGCCCTGATCACCGTGGCCGCCAATATCGCCACACCGCGGCTGCCCTCGATCGCCGGCATTCGCCGCGGTCAGCAGGCACCGTTCGTCAGCCTGGATGTCCAGGCCCTGGCTGCCGACCCGGCACAGATCGGCCTGAACGGATCGCCAACCCAGGTGGTCCGCACCTTTACACCAGAACGGAACAAGCAGGCCCGGGCCATTGGCGGTGACACCGATGAACAGGTCCAGGCCCTGGTCAAATTGATTGGAGACTATCGACCATGAGCCGACTGCTGATTGACCCCCAACGCTGCAAGGGCTGCCGGCGCTGCCTCCGGAGCTGTCCGGCCGGCGCGCTCCGGATGGCCGGCCGCCTGGCGGTCGTGGATGATAACACCTGCATCCTGTGCGGCGCCTGCCTGTCGGACTGCCCCTTCCAGGCACTGGCGATCAGTCGCGACGAACCCGACGCGGCTGACGCTGCAAACGATCGCCAGCCGGCTGCGGAGGCTTGGCTTGAACCGGCCGACTGCCAGGGAATCTGGGTCTTTGCCGAACAGCAGGCCGGACAGGTTCTGCCGGTGGCTTTCGAATTGCTGGGCCAGGCCCGGCAACTGGCCGCCGCCCGCCAATGCGACGTCACCGCCCTGCTGCTCGGCGGGCAGGCCGCAGCCGATGCCGGATCGGCCGACTTGTCGGCGCAAGCCGCCGACTTGTCGGTGCAAAGCGCCGACTTGATAACCGCCGGCGCCGATACCGTGCTCTATTGCGACCATCCCACGCTGGCCGAACCGCTCGACGACCCGTACACCGACCTGATCGCCGCCCAGATCCGCCGACGTCGGCCGGAAATATTCCTGATCGGGGCGACCGACTTCGGCCGCTCGCTGGCGCCGCGGATCGCCGCCCGCCTGCGCACCGGCCTCACCGCCGATTGCACGCAGCTGGCGATCGACCCCGACAGCGGGCTGCTCCGTCAAACCCGGCCGGCCTTTGGCGGCAATCTGATGGCCACGATCGTCACCGAGAAGCGCCGGCCCCAGATGGCGACGGTCCGGCCCG
Organism: Bacillota bacterium; assembly: GCA_023438965.1. Taxonomy (GTDB): domain Bacteria; phylum Bacillota; class Clostridia; order Saccharofermentanales; family UBA5734; genus UBA8949. The sequence goes on from JAEXPB010000314.1 coordinate 2,094, forward strand.
GCGTGCTGCCGGTTTTGCCGCGCGATCCGTCCCGCCTGGCCGTCGGTCGTGCCATGCCGATCGATCCGCCGGCGGTCAGCGACCGGATTATCCTGCTGGCCAAGGAGCTGGCGGCCAGAACAGCGGGGATTGCCGACGCGCCGGTCATCGTCTCCGCCGGCCGCGGCATCGGTTCGATCAAACATCTGGCCCTGATCAAGCGTCTGGCCGAGTTGCTGGGCGGCTCCTACGGTGTTTCCCGGCCGCTGGTCGACATGGGCTGGAGCGACGGCAGCCACCAGATCGGCCAGACCGGCCAGGCGGTCGCCCCCCGGCTGCTGATCGCCTGCGGCATTTCCGGTGCCATCCAGCATCTGGCCGGCATCGGCGGTGCGGAGAAGATCATCGCCATCAATACGGATCCGGAAGCGCCGATCTTCACGGTGGCCGATTACCGGGTCGTCGGCGACTGCGTGCCGATCCTGCGCAAGCTGATCGCCGCGCTGGAAGCAGCCGAATGCACGGATGCTGAGATATAAAAATTGATCAGGTCAATAGGAAGTCTCTGACTTCATTGTCAGATTCTATACGCAGTTCGCATTTATCTGACTTGAAAGTCAGAAGATGAGGACGTCCATCCGATCTCGCGTCTGAATTGACATCCTCAGCCAGAAAACGCTATGATGTTACTGCGGTTCTGGTTTTGGAAGCCCGGACAGATGACCGCATAATCCATTTTATCCGACGAATGAGGCGCAGCGCATGGATCTGAACCTGGTTGTCGAACCGATGTATGCGGAAACGCACTGGTGCAAGCAGTATCTGGAAGGCATCCGTACCGAAGCTGAACGGCTGGGCAGCACAGTCCAGCTGCGCGAGCCGGACTATTTCGCCGCCTTGGCTCCGCCCGTC
>JAEXPB010000389.1 GCA_023438965.1 Bacillota bacterium
GGCCGCGCCTTTGCTTTCATTCGTGAATAACATGTCCGCTACCTTCGATAAACCGGCGCAGGTTCGTTTCGGTCAACGCGCGCCAGGATCTTTCAAGGCGGTCGGCTGAACCGGCGTCGGTCGATCCCTCGCCGCTGCCATATTGATCCAGCAGCCGACGATCCAGCTGCAGCCAGTCGGCAGCATATTTTTCGTTATAATCATCCGCCACATTGTCGGTGCCGAACAGGATGTGGTCCGCCAGCGGATAGCCGATGCCCAGCAGTTTCCGGTACAGTTCGTCCCGATAAATCCTGGGGGTGCCGGGCGTCAGGTCGATGAACATCTCGGCGCATTGGTCCGGCGCTTGCCGGCGGGCCTGCTGGAACTTGCCGAATACGGCCAGGCATTCGTCGATCCAGGGCCAGGAGGCGTGCGCCAGCGCGAAACGCAGTTGCGGGATCCGCAGCAAAGCCTCGAAACCGGCGGGACGATTGAAGCGCGACGAGTCGTAGCCGTCCCACAGGATGCCGGAATGGAAAAGTAGCGGGCGGCCGGTGGCCGCAATCTGCCGGGCGGCCTTCTGGACGGCCGTGTGTTCCGGCCCGGCCTGGGTGCAAATGATCTTGAAGCCGGCGATGCCGGCCCGGAATGCCTCATCGATCTGGCGGCCGGCATTGTATTCCAGTGGATCCAGCCAGAAGAACGGGAAGAAATTAGCCCGGTTCCGGCACCATTCGAGGACGCAGGCCAGCCGTTCGCCGGCATCGGTCGGGCCGGCCTGAACGCGGGTAAAACTGGGCGGCGGCGGGGAGATCAGGACCGCGCCGGTCATGCCGGACCGGCTTAAGGAAAGCGCGAGATTATCCGGCTGGGGCTGATCTCTTTTCATGATGTGCACATGACAATCCAGCATAAGCACCTCCTGCAGCGTCATTATTCATTATAATGACAGCCCGGAAGGTATGCAAGGACGACGCGCACGCGGGGGCCGCGTTCAGGTCTGAACGCGCGGCTTGACCGGATAGAGCAGATCGAGCTGCATGCCCTCCGGCTCCGACTCCGGCAAGTTGACGTGATTGATGTAGTTCAGATGCTCCTCGAGCAGACCATACATGCATTCGCCGCCATCACGCAGCGTGTTGGCCTCATAGCGGGGATTATCCTGGGTCACCCAGTCGTGCAGCCATTGCCATTCGTGGAAATCGCCCATGGCAATCATGTGCGCGGCATAAAGGCCGCCGGCGAAATGCTTTTTGACCAGCGGCGCCGGCACAACCAGGTCATCGGGGATGGTCACCCACATTTCGTAGCCGTGGTCGGGGCTGCTGCCGACCGGATTCGGATGGTTAAAGCCGAAATGCCGCAGGTCGGGCTTGATCCGGCACAGATCACTGGCCTGGACAAATTCCTTCATGATTGCGTCGGCATGCCACTCGGGTTCGGGACCGACATAATGGCTGGCCGCCACCGTGCAGGGCGGCAGGTACACGATCCGGACATCCTTGAGCCGGGCAAGGTTGGCATTGGCTTGGTTAAGATCGTCCATGACGGTTTCCTCCTTGAAATTGATTTTGGTGATGGACAATAAGGAGTGACGCGGCATCAATGTCAACTGCGATTTTCCGTCCAACAGCGCCGCAATTCCTCATAAACCGCAACATGGCCGGCATAACTGGGGTGCAGGTCGCTTTTTTCCAGAAATTCCAGCAAATGGGCCGCATAGGCGGCATCATCCGGCGCAGTTTGCATCAATCTGACTGAAGCAGCCATGGCGCCGGTTATATCAAAGGTCATGGCGTTCGGTATTTCCCGGGAAATCCGATTTAAATCCAGAATTTGATAGGGATTGCCCTTGCGATGTTTGCGGATCACCCGATTGATTGCGTTCGCCAAGGCTTCGATCGCCAGATAAAAGTCCTCGAACCGGTTGTCCGCTTCACCGTTCCGCTTGGGACTGGGCACGGTTACGACGAAAATCCGGGCGCGGCCGTTCAACTGACGGATCTGGAGGATGATCTTCGGCCACTCGCGGGAAAAAGCGAAGATGCCCCGGATCAGGGCGATCCGGCAGGCGATGGCCGCCGGGTCGCGCAAATTGGCCAGTCGCATGAAATCCTGTTCCGCCCGGTAATCCGGTTCGAGGGCGTGCCTGGCGGCGATGGCTTCTTTCAGGTCGCTGAAAAGACTGCGGTTTTCGGCATGAACGTAATCAGCAGGATTGAGGTCCCAGAGCCGGCAAAGGGCATCGAGCGAGGGCCCGAGCAGGTTGTTGCCGCCGATGCTGACAGTCAGGATGTCCGCGGCGGCAATCTCATCCTGGAAATCAGACCGTCCCAGCTTCATGAGCAGATCGGCGGCCTTATCACCCGGACAGGCCAGATTGACATAATCGTCGTCGTGGAGGCTGAGGAAAGCGGCGAATTGATCGTTGAAACCCGACAGGGTCGAACGGCTGCGGTTGGTCCGGTCCGGGAACGCGCTCAGACCGTAACCGATTGAATCGCCCAGGGCAACCAATTTCAAGGACTCTGGCATCGCAGCTTCCCCCTGTCAGGACAACTTGGGCCGGCTTACCATCTATTAGTATAGCCGAAGGCGCGGCCGGGGTCAAAGCGGGGGGAGGAGATGAGCACATTTGGCTTCTTTGAGCTATTCTGTAACCAAAAGCGTATGCACTTGGTACTCATGTATATGAACCCTCGTCAATATATGATAAAACTCATGACGATTAAAACTTGATAAATCAGCAGTAATGAGCCTTTTGCAACATTATAGTCTGTATATGAAAAATGGACGGAGTCCATGTTTTCAATACTATAAAAAGATGATATGGATTCCGCTTGCTTTGTATTGTTATATAATATGAGCTATAAGTATATGCTGTGGAAGCCACATACTAAACCATACGCCCAATACACCAAACAACCCGAGCGCAGTTTTAACCAAAAATCCACTCAGCATTTTCACCCACTGTGAAGGAGGAGAACAGCGATGCTCAAAACGGTTGATTTTTTAGGCAAACCGATCACCCGGCTGATTGTCGGTGATAATCCGGTCAACGGCCATACCTACGTCCCGGAAATGGTGACCAAGGATGACCTGCTGACCTACTTTACGGAGGAAAAGGTACTGGATGCCATGGCGGAAAGCATCCGCTGCGGCTATAACGCCTGGCTGCCGCTCGGTAATGACTTCATGCTGCGGGCGATTTACCATCACAAGCTGGCGGCGCCCAAACCGCTGGAGTTCATTTTCCAGTCTTTCGCGCCGATCGATTTCCCGGTCAACCTGCGCATGATGGCTGCCGCCGCGCCGCTGGGCATCTACCATCGCGGCACCGATACGGACGGCTTCTGCGAGGAAGGCCGTTTTGACATCCTGAAGGACCGCATCAAGATGATCAAGGATCTGGGCATCAAGGCCGGTTTAGGCACACATGTCCCGGAGACCATGCTGCGCGCGGAATATGAGGACTGGGGCGTCGATTTCTATGTGCCCTGCCTGCACAACTCGCGCAAGCGGGGCGAGGCCGCCCCGAGCGCCTTTGTGACCGGCAAGGCCAAAGAAATCACTTTCTATATGGAAGATCGCCCGTTGATGCTGGCGGCCATCCGCGAAGTGCCGAAGCCGTGCATCGCCTTTAAAGTATTCGCCGGCGGCCAGATCTTCCGCGGTTTGCCGCACGACCAGTGGGCGGCGGCGGCCGAAGCCGCCATCCGCGAGACCTATGCCGGCATCAAGCCGACCGATATCGCCTGCATTGGCTTCTTCCAGCGCGACAATAACCAGCTGCGCGAGAATGCGGAGCTGGTCAGTCGGATTTTGGCTTAAGCGATAAGCGCCAGTTTGGTTGACGGCAGGTCAGCTGTTCGGCCGCCGCACTTCCTCGCCGGCCAGCTTCTCATAATATTGAACCAACGCCGAGTGATCGCTCTGGCCGGAGCCGGCGGCATGCAGCAGCTGCAGCATCTGCTGGACCGCCGCGGTCAGCGGCAGGGGCGAGCCGGTCAGGGCGCCGGTTTCCAGCGCATTGTTAAGGTCCTTGATGTGCAGGTCGATCTTGAAGCCGGGCTTGAAATTGCCGTCCAGGATCATCGGCGCCTTGGCGTTCATGACCGTGCTGCCGGCCAGGCCGCCCTTGATCGCCTGGAAGACCTTTTCCGGATCGGCCCCGGCGCGTTGGGCCAGCATCAGGCCTTCGCTGAGGGCGGCGATATTCAGGGCGACGATGATCTGGTTGGTCAGCTTGCAGGTGTTGCCGCTGCCGACCGGCCCGATCAGGATGGCGGAGGCGCCCAGGACATCGAACAGGGGCGTGGCTTCGGTAAAGGCGGCCTCGTTGCCGCCGACCATGATCGCCAGCGTCCCGTCGATCGCCTTGGGTTCGCCGCCGGACACCGGCGCGTCCAGCA
>JAEXPB010000392.1 GCA_023438965.1 Bacillota bacterium
TGTCCGGATCGTTGGCCGGCGCGGCGGCCGGGCTTCCCTACTTCAACGCAATCAGCTTGCATTTCGGGCAGACGTTGAGCTGACGGTCGTAGATCCGGCCACAGTTGACGCAAATGATTTCCGCACCCTTGTCGCGCTTTTCCGGGAAATGGAAACCGGAATGTTTGCGGACCGCGCAGCCGGGTTCATAATACTCGAAAGCGCCGGACTGTGAGCCCAGCTCCATCTTGACCTTCTTGCCGGAAATGGTCTGGAAATAAAGCGTCGGAATCCTTTTATAACGGGTAATGGCCGAGTTGTCATCGTCCTGCTGCCGTTTGACGACGATTTTCTTGTCGATCAGCTGGCCTTCCCAGGACTTTTTGGCCTTGATATTGCTCCCGAGGGTCAGGAAGGCCGTGAAGGCCACGACCACGGCATAGGCGATCAGGGCGGTGGTCAGTTCCTCCCGGACGAAAATGAAGATCGCAATCAGGGCCAGGACCGCCAGGATGCCGGCAAAGATCCAGCCGCGTTTGCGGACCTTGCGGGCGAAATCCTGGAAGACGGGCATCTGGGCGTTGGCGGAATAACCGCTGCTGACCGCAGCCGCGGGATAGGCATAAACCGGGGGTTGCGGTGCGGCGTAAGCCTGCGGGGCGGCGGCCGGGCTGATCGGCTGCGCTGTGCTAACCGGCTGCTGCGGCTGGCCGCAGCGATCGCAGAATTTCGAACCGGCATCCAGATTCTGACCGCAATTGGTGCAAAAAGGCATAGGAGTACCTCCGTGCTATCATTAAATTGTCTTACTTGGGCTTATTATACCGATCTGTCCGGCGGAGGACAAGAGTCGTCCGCTTGACGGTAACTGAGATTCTGCAAGCGGTAGGCCGACGGGGACTGACCAGCCAACTGCCGGAATTGCCGGATAAAATGGCTCGCGCTGCAAAAGCCCAGTTCGCTGGCGATCGCATTGATCTTGCGGTCATCTGTCGCCAGCAGAATCCTCGCCCGGTTGATTTTCTCGGCCAACACCCAGCGTGCCGGGGTGCTGCCGGTCCACTGGCGGAAGAATTTAGCAAAATGGGTGGGATTGAAGCGCACCAGGCCAGCCAGCTCACGGACGGTTGGATTGGCTGCCGGATGCTGGCGGATGTAGTCAATAGCCAGGGCAACGGCTTGGGCTTGACCGGCTAAGGCGGCCTGGCGGCTGGTCTCACCGGCGTCGGACATTGCGGCATCTCTGGTCTGCCGGATTGTGGCAGCCGGATTATCCGTTGGCAGGATGGCATTCCACAAGGCCAACAGGATATCGTAGATCAGCCGGCTGGTCTTGATCACCGGCTGGTCTGCGAATCGATGCGCTCCGCAGCCGGCGTTTTCCGGCGGCTGCAACGTTGCTTGTGCCGGCACCAGCCCGGCCAGCAGCCGGCGCAACAGGTGTTCGACCGCCGCACAGGGCCGGGACGGCAGCCGGTCCGGCGCGCCGGCATCGGTCATGGCCTGGTCCGCAAACACGGGGCCATGCCGTTCGAGCAGGTTCTGGGCTTGCCGGGTTGCATCGCCGCCATAAAATTCGATCCACAGCAATTCCACCGGTTGTTCCTGGGCTGCTCGATATTCATGCGCCGCATAAGCCGGCAGCAGAAAGAGTTCGCCGGCTGGCACCAGCCATTCGCGGTCGTGCCAGCGCACAGTCATTGTGCCGGCCAGGACCAGATGCAGGTTGCAGAACGGGTAGGACGCGTCCCGGCAGATCCGGAATTGGGCCGGCAGCTGGTTGTGCCCAGCCCGATTGATACGATAGACCGGCGAGGCCAGATCCGGAAGTCCCGGTGCAAGATAGCCGCTATTTGCCATTTCCTTCTTTGTCTCCCCTTGATCCCATCCTGACGCGGCCACAAGCCGGCATTCATGCCAGAAATATGCTATTCTATGCCAGATATAGCCGTATACAAGTCTTCTACGTCGATATATCCTGAGCGTGCATAATTGTATTATAACCGTGATCGATCGATTATCAAGCGTTTCGGGAGGTTCTCATGAACAGCAAAGAACGGGTTCGCGCCGCCATCAATCACCGGCAGCCGGATCAGGTGCCGGCCGCTTTCGAGGCAGTCGGTACAGTCTGGGACAAATTGCTGCGCCATTTCGGTTTCCAGGAACAGGAGCAGCTCCTGCAACACTGGCAGATCGATATCCGAGGCGTCGGACCCGATTATATCGGGCCGGAGCAGCGCCGCTGGCAAGACCCGAACGGCACCTGGATCACCGAGAATTTCTGGGGCACCCAGACCAAATCCGTCTGGACCGGCCAGGAATTCCATGGCCATGCCGTTTATCACCCGCTGGATGATGCCGAAACCCTGGCTGATCTGGACCGCTATGCCTGGCCGTCGCCGGATTGGTTCGACTACGATAGTGTCAAGCGCAAGCTGGAGCAGCAAGCCGACAAGGCAACCATCATCGGCCACGAAGGGCCGTTTCAGGTCGCCTGTAATCTGCGCAGCATGGATAAGCTGATGGTCGACATGGCCCTGGATCCGGAATTCGCCCACCGGATCTTTGACCGGATGGTTGAATTCGAGCTGGAATTCTATGAACG
>JAEXPB010000447.1 GCA_023438965.1 Bacillota bacterium
ACTCTACGCCGCCCGGGTTGCCCTGGCGATCCCCGATCCGCAGATCCGGCTCTACAACAAATAAGCGAGGCGAACCATGCGCAGAACATTTGTCATCAATGGCGATCTGGTGCTGCCGGACCGGATCATCCGGCAATCCGGACTGGTTCTGGCTGAGGGCCGGATCGCCGAGGTCGGGTTTGCCGGCCAGCCGCCGGAGGACGCCGTAGTGATCGATGCCGGCGGCGGCTATATCCTGCCGGGCCTGGTCGATATCCATTTGCATGGCGGCGGCGGCGACGACTTCATGGACGGCACGGCGGCAACCATCCGGCGGATTGCCCGGATCCATGCGCAGCATGGCACGACCACCATCCTGCCGACCACGGTTGCCTGTAGCCTGGATGAGCTGCTGCGGCTGTTTGACCTTTGCCGCGGAATCCAAAACGAGGGCACCGGCGGCGCCGACCTGCCGGGGCTGCACCTGGAAGGACCCTATCTGGCGCCAGCCATGCGCGGGGCGCAGCCACTGGCCTATGTCCGCGACCCTGATCCCGGCGAGGTCGACCGGATCCTCGACGCCGGCCGGGGCTTGATCCGTCGCTGGAGTTCGGCGCCTGAGCTGCCCGGCATGGAGCAGGCGGCCGCCAAAATGCGCGCGCAGGGCATCACCCTGGCGGTCGCCCATAGCAACGCCACCTGCCCGGAGATCATCCGGGCGAGCGGCTGGGGATTCCGCCACATTACCCACATGTACTGCAGCACGCCCAGTGTCCGGAAAATCAACCAGACCGTCCAGGCCGGCATTGTCGAAGCCGCCTACCTGATCGACGGCATGACGGTCGAACTGATCGGCGATGGCTGCCATGTACCGAAGGAACTGATGCAGATGGTGCACAAGCTCCTCGGCCCGGCCAAGGTCGCGCTGATCACCGACGCTATGCGGGCAGCCGGGACAGACGTGCGCGAGAGCTTCCTGGGCAGTCGCGGCAGCGGCAACCCGGTCATCATCGAGGACGGCGTCGCCAAGCTGCCGGACCGGTCGTCCTTCGCCGGCAGCATCGCCACGGCGGACCGGGTCCTGCGCAATGCGCATATCGCCAACGGCCTGCCGCTGGCCGATGCGGTCCGGATGCTGTCCCTGACGCCGGCCGCGATCGTCGGACTGGACCAAAGCAAAGGCAGCCTGGCCCGGGGCAAGGACGCCGACATCGTCGTCATGGACCGTGATTTCCAAGTCCGGACGGTTCTGGTCCGGGGGCAAATGATCGACTAAAGGAGATGATATTCATGCGACTGACATTTACCAATCTGGACCGCCGGTTTGCGTCCGGCGTGGTCGAATTTGGCCGGCAATACGGCTTCGAAGTCGGGGAGGGCGGCCTGGCGGTCACCCTGAGCCAGACCGGGCAGCCGGAACTCGGCGTGCAGCGCCGGGGGAACCAGGTACAGATCATCATGCACAAGCCGGTTCACCTTTATCGGGCGCTTGGCCACCTGCTGCAGAACATCAACGACGAGAACTTTCAAATCACGGAAAAAGACGCTTTTCAAACCAATGGCGCCATGCACGACGGCAGCCAGGCCAGCTCGCTGCTGAATATTGATACTTGCAAAAAACTGCTGCGCATGATGGCGGCCATGGGCCTGAACCTGTTCATGCTGTATTGCGAAGACTGCTACGACGTGGAGGGCGAGCCTTATTGGGGCTACATGCGGCCGCGCTATTCGCAGGCCGACTTCCGGGAACTGGATGATTACGCCTGGAGCCTGGGCATTGAGATGATCCCCTGCATCCAGACGCTCGCCCATTTGACTGACGCCATCCAATGGCGGGACTACCGATCCATCAGCGACAACGAATGCACCTTGCTGGTTGGTGACGAGCGGGTTTATGAACTGGTGGAAAAACTGATCCGCACGGCTTCAGCGCCCTTCCGGTCACGCCGGATCCATCTCGGGCTGGATGAAGCCTGGCATATCGGCCAGGGCAACTACCTCCTGAAAAACGGCTACCGCCGTCCGATCGACATCATGAGCGAGCATATTGCCCGCCTCGCGGCGATCACCCGGAAACTCGGCCTGCAGCCGATGATGTGGGGCGACATGTATTTCCGGGCGCAGTCGCCAACCGGCAGCTATTACGACGAAAGCGTGACCTTTACGGCCGATTTCATCCGGGAAATACCGCCGGACATCCAGCTCGTCTATTGGGATTATTACCATCGCTACGATACCTACAATCTGTTTATCGATAAATACCGGGCCCTGGGCCAGGAGCCGATCTTTGCCGGCTGCTCGCGCAATGTCCGCACCTTCGGCTCGCATCATACCAAGACGGTGGTCACGTCATCGGAAGCCTTGACGGCTTGCAAAGAAAAGGGCATCCAGGAAGTCTTTGCGACGATCTGGGGCGATGACCACCGTGAGAGCAGTGTCTGGGCGATCTTGCCCGGCCTGCAGCTCTATGCCGAATACGAATATGGCGACGCGCCGGACGAGACGGCCATCGCCCGGCGGTTCAATTTCTGCACCGGCGTCGATTACCAGGCCATCGTCGGGATCAAGGATTTCGACCAAATCCCGGCACTGAACGGCGACAACTATGAGAACTCATCGCCGAGCAAGCTGTTGATGTGGCAGGACATCCTGCTTGGACTTTTCGACACCGTCGTGGCCGATGTCGATGTCAGCGGCCATTACGTCGCCCTGGGGCAGGAGATGGCCGGCTATGCGGCGCAGTACCCGGATTACCGGCAACTATTCGAATTTTACGCCAGCCTGGGCGAAACGCTGGCCTGGAAAGGCAATGCCGGAGTCCGGCTAACGGCCGCCTACCGCCAGGGCGATCAGCCGGCCCTGCGCACCCTGGCCGAAGAGACGCTGCCCCGGCTGCAGACACAGCTGGAGCAACTGCGGAAAGCCCATCGTGCCCACTTTTTCGAAATCTATAAGCCGGTTGGCTGGGAAATCCTGGATATCCGCTACGGCGGGGCGATCGCCCGCTGCGAGACCGCCCGGCAGCGGCTGACCGACTATCTGGCCGGGAAGGTCGACCGCCTGGAGGAGCTCGAGGAGCCGCGGCTCGCTTTTGACCGGATCCAGGGCGTGCCCGCCGGCCTCAATTACAGCCGGATCTGCAGCGCCAGCCGGCTATAGGAGTTTCGTTTATGTCAGGCGTCATCCAGAAATGGCTTGAAAGACTGGATTTCCCGGCGGAATGGCAGGACCGGATTGTCAGCGCAGCCCGGCTGACCGGTCCGGGCATCGGCCGGGAAATGCTTGATGCACAGCCGGATCCCCTGCTGAACCTGCTTTATGTTTTGTCACAATGCGATCAAGTCGAGGAAGCCTATCATAAACGGGGGATACCGCAAGCAATTCTGCTGGATACCTTGAGCGACATCCTGACATGGACCGGGAATTATTACCAGGATACCGGCCTGATTGGCTTGCGCCACATCGGCTGGCTCGAACACCATTTGTCCTTCAAGTTATTTCGGCTTGGCCGCCTGCAATTTGAGTTTGAAAAGGCGTATGCCGCCAATGTTCGTGGAAATGCGGCGAAAGATGATCCGATCGTGAAAATTCATGTGCCGCAAGGTCCCTCGCTCATCCGGACCGAATGCCAGGCGTCCTACGCTCAGGCCAGGCAATTCTTTGCCGGCTATTTTCCGGAATATGCCTACAATTACTTCACCTTGCGATCCTGGCTGCTCGACTTCAATCTGCTTAATTGGCTGAAGGCGTCCGCCAATATTGTCGAATTCCAGAAAGACTATGCCATCACGCATTATGAGGAAAATTATGGGGCACTGTTGTTCGTTTTCGGCCGGAACGCGACGCTGGAGAACGTGAACGATTTCCCGGCCCAGACAACTTTGCAGCAGAAAATCATCGCGCATCTCAATCAGGGCGGTAAGTTGTATACCGGCTTGGGCTGGATCAAGCGATGATCGTCCACACGATTCAGAACTAGACAGCGTCCAAGCGCCAAATCCTGCCCCAATTATGCCGATATGGTAAAATGATGGTGTTGAATCAACACGGTCATCAACCAGCGAAGGCCAGGGAAAGGGTGGGCTAAGGATGAAAATCGGTTTGATTGTATACTCACAGACCGGCAATACCCTCGCGGTCGCCATGCGCCTGCAGGATAAACTCCGGTCGGCCGGCCACGAGTCGACGATCGAGCGGTTGGCTCCCGTCGGCGCGGAGCGGCTGGAGCTGGCTGATGCGGTACCGGTTTCCCAACCGGACATTTTATCTTACGATGCGCTCATACTGGCTGCACCGGTCCAGGGTGCGGCTTTGGCGCCGGCGATGACGGCGGCCCTGCGAAAATTCCCGCCGCTGCAGGGACGCCGCGTTGTTTGCTATCTGACCGAATTCTTCCCCTTCAACTGGATGGGCGGCAGCCGGGCGATCCGCCAGCTGACCCAGATCGTCGCGCATTTAGGCGGCCAACTCGCCGGTACCGGCATTATCCACTGGTCCAGCCGCCAGCGCGAACAGCAAATCACCGAACTGGTTGCCCGATTCGCCGCCATGCTTTAAGCTGATAAGGACTTGGCCGGCAAACGGCCTGTTTACGCACGGGGGTGTTCTGGATGAAGGAAATCGGCGTCGGCATGATCGGCACCGGCATGATGGGCAAAACCCATTCCTATGCCTACCGCAATCTGTCGCTTTTTTATCGCAATCTGCCTTTTCGGGCCCGCCTGGTCGGCGTCTGCAGCGGCCAGCTGGCCAACGCGGAGCAAATGCGGGATGACCTGGGCTATGCATTCGCCACGGATGATTACCGGGCGATCCTGAATTGCCCGGATATCAGCGTCGTCAATATT
>JAEXPB010000313.1 GCA_023438965.1 Bacillota bacterium
AACTCGAATTTCCCACCCCGCGGAGCGGGTTGGCTTTTGAGGCGGTGCTGTCTGACAAGCTGAGGCGCGTAGCGCCGCGGTCAGACACCCCGCGAAGCGGGGATAAGCGCCCAAAAAGCCTGTGGGAAATTCGAGTTAATACCGCCCGTATTCCTCGACCAGATCATAGACCAGCTTGATGCGCTGCAACCGGGTGCCCGGCGGCACCTGGTCGCCGGCGGACTGAACCAGGCGGCTGGAGATCCGACGCAGGTCCAGCCAGGCGCGAACATGGGCGATGAATTCTTTTTCCGGGGTTTCCGGCAGCCACATGACCGGCGAGATGCCGCCCATGATGACCATGCGGTCACCGGCTTCGCGCCGGATCCCCTGCGGGTCCAGATCACCGGACGGCTGGGGTGTGCAGGCGTCGGCAATATCGATGCCGGCCTCGGCCAGCAGGCCGATCAATCCGTGCATCCGGCCATCGATATGGGCGGAGACGGTCTTGCCAGCCGTATGCAGGCAGCCCGCCAATTCAGTATAATGGGCCAGGCTGTAACGCCGGAAAAGATCGGGCGGTTGGACATCGCCGGACAGATTGTCGGTAAAGATCAGGTGCGGCGCCGGTGATTGGGCGTACAGCCGAACCAGTTCCAGGTGCCGGCGATTGTATGTTTCGATATAGCGGCCAACCAGTTCCGTCTCATCGGCGATTGCATAGATCGTATTTTCGACGCCCATGTAATAGGAGATCAGCGAACCCAGGCCGGTATAACCCAGGCTAGGAAAGCCCAGGCCGATGTCCTGTCCGATGGCTTCGATCTTTTCCCAGTTTTCATATCGGGAGACATAAATCCGGTTTTCCATCGCACAGGTCAGGATGACCAGATCATCGGGGCTCTCCACCAGCCGCTTGACAATATCCCATGAATAGCTGACCGGATTCCAGCGGCGGATCATCTGGAGCGAACCGAGCGGCGTGCGATAATTCTCGATTACCTGCTCGCCCTGCAGCAACCGCTCGTGTATGACGCCGCCCGTATACTGCTCCGCATGCAGTGACCCGACCTCAACATACCAGCCAGCCTTGACCTCCCGGTGCAGGGCGGCCATCTCGGGCGAGCAATTGTTGACTGTGAATAAATTCCAGATCTGGCCCGACTCCGCGCGATACCAGTGCCCAAGATCGGCAAACCAGGGGACACGGTCGGGAGTCTTTCCCTGCAGGACCAGCAAAAGTCGTTCCCGTTCAGTCATGTTCTTCTTCTCCTGTCAAGGTCACCGCAGTGATCCGCGGTGTGTTCAAGCTGTTCACGGCGCCCAGCGCCAGCCGGTATTGGACCAGCCGACCCGTTGCCGGCTGCCGGATCTGCTCGCCCCGCTCATACCAGGTTGCGGCGCTGCCATCCGGGCCGGTGAAGGCTGTCTGGTTCAATTCATCTCTGGTTTCCGCCATCCGGGCCTGGGCCTTGACCCAGGTTTTCGCCGGGATATCGGCTTCCCAGCTGATATGGCTCAGAACAGTATCGGCCGGCATTTCGATGATCGAGGACGTGTAGTATTCCTCATTGCCCCGGTCCCGGATATTGCCGACATCGACGCCCACCATGTCATGCGGGCCAAGTGAAGGCAGGTAGCTGCGGTTCTCTTCGCTAAAACCCGCCGGACCATTCCACCAGATTGCCGCCTCAGCCCGGTGATTGCCATAAGCCCGGTGGCTGGACACGATCAGGTCGACATAGCCGTCCTCGTTCAGGTCGCAGGCCAGCGATGCCGAGGAGGAATGGGCAAAGATCCGTTTCCGGTTGGTGACCGAGAAATGGCCGTGGTCGTTCCAATATATATAGGAATTAATATCCCGCTCCCGGGCATTGAAATAGCAGGAAGCAAAAATATCGAGACAGCCATCCTGATTCAGATCGGCAATCGTCAGGTTGTTGACCTGGTAACAGGGCAGCTCGCAGCACCGGCTGGCCGAGAATCCCGCCGGGCCGCCCCAGAAGATGAGGATTGATCCTTCCTGGTCCTTGTTTTTATGCTTGCTGGCCCGAGTGCCAATGATCAGGTCCAGCCAGCCATTGCCATTCAAGTCCGCCGCCCGGGCTGTCAAGCCCCGCTCAACCGGCAATTTCTGGCAGCGCTCCAGACTGAAGCCCTGCGGACCGCCCCAGAAGATCAGCGTTTCATACTGGTTGCTGACCGGCACGCAGAGATCCAGCCAGCCGTCGTTGTTGAAATCAGCGAGGACCGGCCAGAGCAGGCCGCAGGCCACCTCGGGGGGCGCAATGGTCAGGGTCTGGGAATTGGCCGGCGAGTAGCCCTGCGCGCTGCCGTACAGGACCGTTACCACATTGCGGTTGAGTTCCGGTTGCTGATTGCAGGATGTGAAGATAATGTCCAGATAACCGTCCCGGTTGATATCGGCCACCTGGCCGCCCCAGGACAAATAGGTCGGGACGGCGGTGCTGTTCTGCGGATCCAGGCCGCCGGGCCCGCCCCAGTAAATGCTGGACGGCGGCAGCAGGAACGGCTGGTCTTCGCCATTGTTGATCAGCAGGATATCAGTATAGCCATCATCATTGAAATCTGCCGGAATGATCGAGCCGGGCGAATGTCCGGGCAGTTCGACCCGGCGGTCCGGCCGGTAGCCATCGGCTCCGCCGAGGAAAATGTAGGCCGGGACATGCCCGTATGTGCTGCTTTGCTGGTGATTGACCAGGATCAGCTGCCGACCCCGGCCATTGCTACCGGCCGCCAGGATATCGACGGCATCGTGGGAGGTGAAGCGGAGCGGTTCGGCGGCAATGCCGGCCGGGCTGCAGGGGTACAGCAGCGACTCCGTGGTAAATTGATGTTCATTGCGGCCCTGGCAAATGGCGATATCGCCGCAGCCATTGCCATTGAAATCGGCGATGATCACATCCCGGGCCGTTTTGACCGGCAGAAAAGCGGCGCTTTCGAGCCGGAAACCGCGGGAGCCGCCTGTCAGGACGATCGCCCTTTCCTGATCCGCATTCGGACGGGACAGCAGGACTAAGTCATCTTGTCCATCTCCGTCGATGTCGCCCGCTGCCGCGGACAGGACGCCTTCGACCGGGAAGGTCATCGCCGCCGCGAACTTGCCATCCGGGCCCAGCTGCATCAAGCGGGCGGCTTCCCAAGCGCAATACAGCAGGTATGTTTGGCCGTCAATGGTCAGGATCTTCGGCCGCGCTGCTTCGGCATACTTCAGGTTGCCGCCACCGAAAGGATGGATTTCAAAGCCGGCGTCAGCAGTCCTGGTGCCGACAAAAGCCGGTTCCCTGGCTGAGAGGCCATCCGGTCCGCCCCACAAGACGACCCAATCGCCATTCCGGATCCGGGCATACAGGTCGGCATAGCCATCGCCGTTGATATCGCCGCCGGCAATATGGGTCAGGTCGATCGCCAGATCCTGGTAATGATTGCGCAGGAAGCCGCCGGCCGTCTGGTAATAAATGCGCAGCTGGCCGTTCTCGATGATCAGGGCAATATCGCAGCGTCCGTCGCCGTTGAAATCACCGCAGGCCACACCCAGGCAGCCCGGTGCCGGCAGGTCGATCCGCCGGTCCTCGCTGAGGCCGTCCGGACCGCCGTAATAGACATAGGCGGCTAAATCGCTGAGGTGGCCGTTTTGGTCGGCGCCGATGACCAGGTCATCGTAACCGTCCCCATTTAGATCGGCTACGGCCGCTGCGCGGGCGCCGTCGGTCAGCAATTCCCGGATATCCGGATGCGGGCCGGTACATTGATCGATCACGGTCAGCCTGGGCTTCTCGTTATAGTCATGGCTGTTGGTGATCATGATGTCGAAGCAGCCATTTCCGGTGGTGTCGAAACGGAAGATCCGCTGCAGAATGCCCCGGGCGGAAACATAAAGGTTCTGTCCGGCGTTGCCGAAAGTGCCTTGGGCGAAATCGGCAAATCCATGTTGCGTACAGGTCCAGGTCATTGCTTTGCCCTTCTTTCCTCTATCGATCCATCGATACTAGCACAGGCCAAAAGGGTACTCCAGCAACCCGCTTCTGATTTTGTCTATTCTGTTTGGATTTACCTGATCAATCGCAGTCGCTATTGGCGCGGCAGATCGTTTGAATCCGATTGATCCGAACGCGTTTCATCCCCATCAGGGTTTCAACAGTATTTTAAAGCCTTCCCTTTGGACAGCCATGTCAAATCCCCGGCTCCATTCCTGGAGCGGCAAACGGGCGCTGATCAGCGGTTCCAGATTCAGCTTGCCCCAGGCCAGCAATTTCAGCATGATCGGCCAGGTCGTCCGGGCGGTCGCAAACGCCGTCGTATGAACCAGCTCTTTATAAAGGATCTCGTCGAATTCGCAGCTGACCGGTTTGCCATAGAGTCCGACCTGCACCAGATTGCCCCGCTTTTTCAAGGCCTTGATGCACGCGCCCAGCGAAGGCGCCGCGCCGGCGCATTCATAGGCAACATGGACGCCCTGGGGGGCCAGCTCGCGAATCAGGTCCGGCAAGGCCCGCGGATCGGCCACCGTGGCGTCGGCGCCCAGGCGTCTGGCCAAGGCCAGGCGTTGTTCGTCAGCCGGCGTGCCGGCTACGATAGCCAACGCGCCCTGGGCTTTGACGAGTTGGAGGACGATCTGCCCGATCGTGCCCGGCCCCGAGATCAAGACTGTATCGCCGGCCCGGATCCGCGAGTTTTCGATCACGGCGCGCACGCAGCAGGCCACCGGTTCGGCGATCGCCAGCTGGTCGGAGCCGAGATAATTGGACGGCACCTTAAAGGCCAGATGGGCGGGGATCACGAGATACTCGGCCATGGCGCCATTGACGCCGGAACCGATCGATTTGCGCTGGTCGCACAGCATAATCAGGCCTTGCCGGCAATACTCGCATTGGCCGCAAGTGACTGCAGCCGTCAGAGAAATAACCTGGTCTCCTTCCTGGAAGCCGGTGACGTCGCTGCCCATGCTCTCCACGATCCCCGTGTATTCATGGCCGAGCACAACCGGCGGCACACAGGCATACTCGTCGTTCATGATATGGATATCGGTGCCGCAGATGCCGGCGGCCATGACTTTAACCAGCAGTTCGTCCTTGTGCGGAACCGGCTTGGGCAGGTCCCGGATCTCCAGCCCGTTTTTCTGCCTGCCCGTCGCGAACTTGACTAATGCTTGCATAAGCTTCCCCCCATCATGACCCGCCGCCGACCGAACCATCCCAGGTATTGACCTTTGTCTGCTTCTTTTCGTCCTCGTCGAACCATTTCGTTGTCACGCATTTGGTCTCGGTATAAAAGGCAACGCCGTCCCGGCCCAGCGCGTGCAGGTCGCCGAAGAATGACTGCTTGTGCCCGGCGAAGGGGAAAATTCCGACCGGCACCGGGATGCCCACATTGACGCCGACCATGCCGCCGTGCGTCCGCCGGGTGAATTCGCGGGCATAATAGCCGCTCTGGGTGAAGATGACCGACCCGTTCGCAAAACGGTTCCTGTTCATCAGTTCGAGTCCTTCCTCGAATGTTTGCACCCGTTTGACGCATAACACCGGGCCGAACACCTCGTCGTCGCCGATCGCCATCCCCGGCTGAACATGGTCAAAGATCGTCGGCCCCAGATAAAAGCCATTCTCAAAGCCCTTGACCTCTATCCCGCGGCCATCCAGGACCAGCCGGGCTCCAGCCGCAATCCCCTGCTCGATCCAGCCGGTCACGGAGCGGCGATGCGCGGCCGTCACCAGCGGACCCAGTTGCGATGTCCGGTCGTACGCCGGTCCGACTTTCAATTCGCTGGCGTATTGGACCAGCAGCGCCACCAGTTCATCGGCAATGCTCTCCTGCGCCACGATCACCGGCAGGGCCATGCACCGTTCCCCGGCGCAGCCGAACGACGAATTGATGATGCCCCGCGCTGCGCGCTCCAGTGCCGCGTCTTCCAGCACCAGGCCATGGTTCTTCGCTTCCGTGAGCGCCTGCACCCGCTTGCCGTTCGCCGCCGCCGTCGCGTAAATATGCTGGCCAACCGACGTCGAACCAACGAAGCTCACCCCGCGGACATCCGGGTGCGTCAGGAACAGTTCCGCTTCGTTCCGGCTGCAGGTCAGGATGTTCAGCACGCCGTCCGGCAAGCCGGCCTGCTGCCAGAGCTCGGTCAATCGCAGCGCCGTCATCGGCGTCATCGACGCCGCCTTGATCACCATCGTGTTGCCGGTCGCGAGGCATAGCGGCGCCATCCAGCCCATCGGGATCATCCCCGGGAAGTTGAACGGCACGATCCCGGCGAACACGCCCACCGGTTCCCGGTAGGATACGGTGTCATAACCGGTCGAGGTGTTCATCAGCGAATCGCCGAGCATCAGCGTCGCCGCGCCGCAGGCAAACTCCACCGGTTCCTTGACCTTCAGGATGTCGCCCATGGCCTCTTCCCAGACCTTGCCGTGTTCCCGTGCGCAAAGATCGGTCAGTTCGTCCATGTGCCGGACAACCAGGTCGCGGAAATTGTACAGCACCTGTACCCGCTTCATCACCGGCGTCGCCGCCCAGCCCGCGAAAGCCCGCCGGGCGGCCATGATCGCCGATTCCACTTCCGACGCCGTGCAGCAAGGCGTCTGGGCCAGCACTTCTCCGGTGCTCGGGTTATAGATGTCCATATACCTTGCGGTTTTCGATTCCAGCCATTGCCCGTCAACGAAATACTTGAGTTTCAACACTTGGCCCATCCTCTTTCTCCTCGGTTGAATCGACTAAGATCATGTTTGAACGAAGGTTTTCCGAGACATTTTCCAAATTGTATTATGGTATTGTCTTAATCTTATCTGCAACATTTCTCATTGTCAAGCGACAACTTTCATACAGCTCTTACTGAATTTACGCCGGCAATCTTAGCGCAAGTCTCATGCTGTCCGTTTGGTCAGGCAGCCAAAAGCCCCGGGATTCTGATCCCGGGGCTCATTCTGCCGGTCGCTCATCCGGTTTCGGCGCGTCCCGTTTCCGGACTGATACCTGGGACTTAGCCAGTCATTCGACCGGCGCGACGCTGTCCCGTTCCGTCAAGATCGGCGATTAGACGATCGATCGGATTTTCAGGTCTTTGTTTTGCATCCGTTCCAGAAGCATATCCGCGGCAGCTTCGCCCATGGCAAGGGCATCATAACTGACGGTCGTTAACTGGACCGGACCGCTCATTGCATATTTCGTATTATCACAGCAGATAATGCTGACATCTTCCGGGATCTTCAAGCCGTTGTCGATCAAGGCGTGCACCAGCCCGCTGGCCATGACATCATTGGCCGAAAATACCGCGGTGGGACGGTCCTTGGCCTTTGCGACCATCAGTCCAAATTGATACCCGCTGTCGTAACTGAGGTCGCCGTAATAAATACTGGCATCATCGATCTGCAATTCATGATGCTGCATGGCGTCGACATAACCGTTTTTCCGGTCAGCTGATGCCGTCGAATTGGCCGGTCCGGCCAGATGGCTTATCCTCTTATGCCCATGCCGGATTAAATATTCTGTCGCCAGAATGCCGCCGCGAAAATTGTTGATCAGGACATTGTCCATTTCTTTCATCCGCAGATACCGGTTCATCAAGATGACCGGCAGCGCCGTGATATTCAGCAGGTTCAGCAAGCCCGGCGTTTCCACGACGTTGGTCATGATGACGCCGCCCAATCCTTTCTGGGCCGCATACCGGAGGTATTGTTCTTCTTTGGCGGGATCATAGGCGGTGTCCACGGCAACGACCTTCAATCTCTGTGCTTCCAGGGTACGGCTGATCCCCCGGTAATACCCCATGAAAACCGGATGGGTCAGGTCGCCGCAGATGACCAGAATGAGATCCTCGACGCTTTCGCTGGCATTCCGGTGCGGGACATGCTTATAGCCGTTTTCGATGAGCGCTTTTTCGATCATCGCTTTTTTGTCCTGCTTCACATAGCCTTTATTCGTCAGTACGCGGGATACTGTCGAGTTGGAGACGCCTAATTGGTCGGCAATTTCTTTCAATGTCACCTTGCTCATCTGTTTCACCTTTCTTCATGTACATCCCTATCTTATGATGATTATTTCACATTGTCAAATGGTAATTGCAGATCAGGTAATCATGCTGCAGCAACCGAACGTTTGGGAGTCCGGTGAAAAAAGAGAGCAATTTCTGTTTCAATCGGCAGGCCGGTGATTGACAAGGATCGTTTTCCTCGTTAGAATTTAATTGTCGGACAATTGGACAGTAGAACATAATAACCATGGAGTGCGTGAATATGGCCAACGAGTTATGCCGTCTGGATAAAAAAACATTATATAAACAAGTCGGCGAGGAACTGCGCGAATACATCATCCGGAACGGCTTGAAAGCCGGCGACCGCCTGCCGACCGAGCACGAGTTGGCCGCTCGCCTCGGTGTCAGCCGCAATTCGATCCGCGAAGGCATCCGGTATCTAGAAACACTGGGATTCATCGAAACCTGCATCAAGGTCGGCATCACGATCAAAGCCGACAATCTGGCCCCGCTGTCCGATATGTTGAATTTCCAGTACCGGCGGCTGAACATCAGTCTCCAGGAGCTCCACGAAGCCCGGCTGCTGATGGAGGAGAATGCGGTTGAGCTGGCGTTGACCCGGATCAGCGCGGAGCAGCTGACCACCATGGAACAGGCCATTGAACGGAGCATACTAAAGAACACCCGGGATGAAGATATAACTGAGGAGGATTTTCTCTTCCACAAGACCATTCTGGCCGCAACCGGAAACAAGATCATCGAGCAATTTACCGAAGTGCTGGCCAGCATTTTCCTAGAACATGTCCAGAATCCCCACCGGCAACCCGACCATCAGATTGCCCAGGCCAAGGGCGAACAAACGGTCCTGGAACATCGCCGGATCCTGGATGCTATCCGATCCCGGGACATCGCCGCTGCCCGTGCGGCAGTTCGGCTGCATTTAAGTGTCTATCTGCCAGTCAATTCGGCAGCCGAAATATAAATCCGCAGCTGGAAACCTTAGAAAGAAGGTCGTCGCCATGCAGGAATCCATGAACAAAACGACCCAATGGTATGAGCACGCCAAAAAGTCATTCCTTCTGGCACGCAGTTGCTGAGCAAGCGTCCGGAAATGATGGCGCCGGGATTGTGGCCGGCCTATTATAGCCAGGCCAAAGGCTGTGAAACCTGGGATCTGGACGGCCGGCATTATTACGACTTGTCGACCAACGGCTTTGGCGCCTGTTCTGGGGCAGCGATTTCCCGGTCAGTACGATTCGCGGCCGGGTCGTCACCCTCGGGCTCGATTTCATCTGGCTGCAGGGAGATACCATTGCCTGGGAGAAGCTGGGAACCAGCTGCCGCCCGGTCATGGTCGGGTTGGAGTCCTTGCGGGCCCTGCGTACAGCCTGTACGGACCTTGGGCTAAGCCGCCCGGATGTGGCAGCGATATTCAGCGAAAATGCCCGGCAATTCCTGAAAACCAAATAGATTGGACATAATCCGAATGAACAGGCTTATCGCTCTCCGGACGGCTTGTTACGATAGGATAATCTGCTTCAAAGGGAAGGTCGCCTAGTATGGATCAGCCGACTGTCAGCCTGGAAATTGGTCTCCCTGTGCTTATTGCCCAGACCGCGCCTGATGTCCGCGGCTGGGGATATTATCAGTTCCCCGAAATCGAAAAAACCGCGGCTGGCAGCTTGCATGTCCGATATCATGTCCGGCCGGATTCGGCTCACGCCTATGGCTTAGCCAAAGGTCATGCATTTTCCGCCGATAATGGCCTGACCTGGACCGCCGGCGGTCAGGAACCGTCGGATGCCGGCCTGCTGCTGCCCAATGGCGATCGCCTGCGGATCAAGCATCTGCCGGCAATCAACGCCAGCCAGATCGACCTGCCCGGTGCGCCGATTGACCAGATCCAGAGCTACAGCGCACTGGTCCGGATCTATGACGCCACCGGCTTTCCGCCGGAAACGAAAGGCTGGCCTCTGGAACGTCTGGCAGCCGGCAGTGCGGACTGGGTGCTGGATATTAAGCCGATTGAATATCCGGGCGAGATCCGGCACATCGTTGAGGGTGTTCTGCCGATGCATATGTTCTGGCGCCTGCGTCTGGCTCCGGACCATACCATCTGGGGCATCGCCTATACTTTTGTCAATTCCGGTCGCAATCCGATCCGCTGTCAACCGCTTTTCTTCACGTCCCGGGACAACGGCCGGACCTTCCAGTTCCTGAGCACGATCACCTACCAGCCGCTTCCGGAAATCGATCGCCAGTACAGCCTGCGCGGCGGTTTCGGTGAACCGGATGTCGCCTTCCTGCCGGATGGTTCGATATTCTGCCTGTTACGCACCACCGACGGGCATGGCATCGGTCCGCTCTACGGGTGCCGCAGCCGGGATGGCGGCAAAACCTGGTCCAGGCCGGCCTTTTTCGACGGTCTCGGCGTCTGGCCCACGCTTCTGACCCTGAAGAATGGTGTAACCCTGGTTTCCTACGGCCGCCCGGGACTATACCTGCGTGCCACCGGCAGCCCTGCTGCCGACCGATGGGATGAACGGGTGACGATTGTGACGCCATTGGACTACCAGACCGATACCTGTTCCTACTCGGACATGGTCGCTATTGCTGATGACAGCGTTTTTCTGGTCTATTCGGACTTCAATTACCCGAATCCTGCGGGCGTGCCGGTCAAAAGCATCCTGGGCCGCAAGATAACAGCCAGGGTAGCATCATGAAAGACTGGTTTTCACTGGCCGGCAAGGTTGCCTTCATAACCGGCGGTGCTGGTTATCTGGGCTCAAGGATGGCCGCCTGCCTGCTCGACCAGGGAGCTACCGTCGTAGTCGGCGATATTATTGACAAGTCGCCGGGGGAGATTGTCGAGCAGACTTATAACCGGCTTTTCTGCCTGAAGGCGGACATCGGCAGCACCGCGTCGATGCAGGAGGCTTTCCGGCAGACCGAAGCCCTGGGCGGCAAGATTGACATCCTGGTCAATTGTGCTTTGATCCCCGTCCCGGGCGCCTATCCGAAGATCGATGGCCCCGGCCAGAAGGAAGAAGATTTCGACAAGGGGCTGAGCGGCATGTGCACCACCGTCTACCGCTGCATCAAAGCGGTGCTGCCGTATATGGAGAAGAACAGCGGCGGTTCGATCATCAACATTGCCTCGATGTACGGCGTGGTTGCCCCGGACTTTTCGATTTACGGCACCAGCGGTCAGGACCAGCCGATCCATTATGGCGTCGCCAAGGCCGGCGTCATCCACATCACCAAATATGCCGCCGCCAATCTTGGACCGAAAAACATCCGGGTCAACACGGTGACACCGGGCCCGTTCCCGGATCCGAAGAAATTGCCGCCGGAAGATTTCCTGAATGAGCT
>JAEXPB010000499.1 GCA_023438965.1 Bacillota bacterium
GCACCGGACCCTGCACCAGCAGGCGCAGGCCATTTCCGGCCAAGGCGTTTCGCAGGCCCTGAACGATGACACGATGCTGGACACGCTGTTCAAGGAGCCGGCCAAACCCGGTAAAACCCGGCCAACCCGCAACAGCCGCCGCTTCCAGCCGCAGCCTTCCGCTCCGGCCGTCCGTGCGGTCCTGACGCATGTCAAACTGCCGGAACTCCTGACAGTCAAGGAGTTTGCCGAGGCAATCAAGAAAACGGCGGCCGAAGTCATCAAGAAGCTGATCAAATACGGCATCATGGCCACGGTCAACCAGGAGATCGATTTTGACACCGCAACCATTATTGCCGGTGAATTTGGCATCACGACAGAAAAAACAGTTGAGATCACCGAAGAGGAAATCCTCTTCGACGATTCCGAAGACGAAGCGGGCGCCCTCCAGACGCGTCCGCCGGTTGTGGTCGTCATGGGCCATGTTGACCATGGCAAAACCTCCATCCTCGACCGGATCCGCTCCACATCGGTGGCGGCTGGCGAAGCTGGCGGCATCACCCAGCATATCGGCGCTTATACCGTCCGGGCCAAAGGCCGGCAGATCACCTTCCTCGACACGCCGGGACATGAAGCCTTCACCACCATGCGCGCCCGCGGCGCCCAGGTCACGGACATTGCGATCCTGGTTGTGGCTGCTGACGACGGCGTCATGCCCCAGACCATCGAGGCGATCAACCATGCCAAAGCTGCCCACACCCAGATTGTCGTCGCCATCAACAAGATCGACAAGGCCGGCGCCAACGTGGACAAAGTCAAGCAGGAACTGGCCACCTACGAGCTGATTCCGGAAGAATGGGGCGGCTCGACGGTCATGGTCCCGGTATCCGCGAAAACCGGCCAGGGCATGGATGAACTGTTGGAAATGGTACTGCTGACCGCAGACATCCTGGACCTGCGGGCCAATCCAGACAAGCAGGCCAAGGGTACGGTCATCGAAGCCAAACTTGATAAAAATCGCGGCCCGGTAGCAACCGTCCTGGTTCAGCGCGGCACGCTGCGCACCGGCGACACGCTGGTGACCGGCTCGATCATCGGCCGTGTCCGCGCCATGAATGATGACAAGGGCAATCTGGTCAAGAAAGCCGGTCCTTCGATCCCGGTGGAAATCCTTGGCTTGCCGGAAGTCCCGGAAGCCGGCGAACTCTTCTATGCGGTCACCGACGAAAAGGTCGCGCGAGCCCTGGCCGAACGGCGCAAAGTCCAGCAGCGTGAGCAGCAGCTGCGCAGCAGCTCCCGGATGTCCCTGGACACCCTGTTCACCCAAATGGCTGCCGGTGAGGTCAAGGATCTTAACATCATCGTCAAGGCCGACGTGCAGGGCAGCGTCGAGGCTGTCAAGCAATCGTTGGAGAAACTCAGCGGCACGGAAGTACGGGTCAATGTCATCCATGGTGCTGTCGGCGCCATCACCGAAACAGACATCCGTTTGGCCGAAGTGTCGAATGCGATCGTTATCGGCTTCAATGTCCGGCCGGCGGCCAATGTGGCCGACATGGCCAAGGATGCCGGTGTGGATGTCCGCATGTACCGGATCATCTACCAGGCCATCGAGGACATCGAAGCGGCCATGAAGGGCATGCTGGCGCCGAAGTTCAAGGAAGTTGTCCTGGGCCACGCCCAGGTTCGCCAGGTCTTCCGGGTCAGCGGTGTCGGCAGTGTCGGCGGCTGCTATGTCACCGACGGTAAAATCCTGCGCTCCTGTGAGATCCGCGTCGTACGCGACGGCATTGTCATCCATGAAGGCAAGTTGGCCTCGCTCAAACGCTTCAAGGATGATGCCCGCGAGGTGGCTGCCGGTTTCGAATGCGGTATCGGCATTGAACGGTTCAATGATATCAAGGAAAACGACGTGATCGAGGCCTTCGAGATGCAGGAAATCGAAAGGAGCTGATCACTCTGCAGCGTTCAGACCGGGTCGGCGATGAGATCCAGCGTGTCATCGCCGACATCATCCAGAATGAGATCAAAGACCCGCGCCTGCCTGGCATGGTGTCCGTGGTCGAGGTCCGGGCGTCCCGTGACCTCTCCCATGCCCATGTCTACATCAGCGTGCTAGGCGACGAGCAAGCCCGTAAAGACTGCGCCGCCGCTCTGCGCAGCGCAACCGGCTTCATCCGCCGCGAGATCGTCAGCCGCATCCGGCTGCGTATCGCACCGGAATTGCATTTCATTTTTGACAATTCCATCGAACGCGGCATCCGCATGTCGCGCTTGATCGACGAGGCCTTGGGCGGGCAGAACAGCCATGACTGACCAACTGGACCAGATCACCGACCGGATCCTGTCCGCCAGGAGCCGGGCGGGTTCGATTTATCTATATCCGCATATCGGTGTTGACGGGGATGCTTTGGGAGCCAGCCTGGCCCTGCTGCTTGTTTTGCGCCGTCTTGGCGTGCGGGCGCGCCTGCTGCTGGACGAACCGGTGCCGGAACGGCTCTTGTTTCTGCCGGCGCTGGATTTGATCGAGCCCTATGATGAGAAACGGTTGGACGAAATGACGGCCGACCAGCAGCTGGCACTGGCAGTCGACTGTTCCGAGGGTACCCGGGTTGGGCGTCGGCAAGCCTTGTTTGACCAGGCGCCGCAGACCGCGGTCCTCGACCACCATGTATCCGGCGGCGAGTCCGGCAACCTGCGCTGGATCGACCCATCGGCGGCAGCGACCGGCGAAATGGTCTTTGATCTGGTCAGCCGGCTGGGCAGTCTGCTCGGAGAGGACCTTTTCAGCCCGGAAGCGGCTACCCTCCTGATGACGGCCATCATTTCCGATACCGGCGGATTCGTTTATTCGAATACATCGGCGCGAACATTCCGGACCGCCGCCAGCTTGATGGCCAACGCCATCAACCTGCGGCAGATCACCTACCAGCTGTTCGATTTGACCAGCCAGGAACGGCTGCGACTGATGGGCCGGGTATTCAGCGACGCCGTTTTCAGCCATCAGGGCCGTCTGGCCCTGGCTGTGGCCGACCGGCGCCTGCTGGAGGAATGCGGCGCCAGCGACGGCGATCTGGACGGAGTCATCGCCCATCTGCGCAATGTGGCCGGGGTGGAAGTGGCCTTCCTGATTCGGGAAATGAAGGATGGCGTTCTGCGGGTGAACATCCGCAGCAACGAACATTTCAATGCCGCGGAATTCGCCCGCGGCTTCGGGGGCGGCGGCCATCCCAAGGCTGCTGGCCTGCAAATGCGCGGCTTGTCGCTGGCGGACGCCGCACGGCAGATCATCGACAAGGCGGGTGAGTGGTTATAGACAGCCTGCAAGGAGCCGCAACCGGACTTTCCGGCATCATTTTGGTTGACAAGCCCCGCGGGATGACATCTTTCGGGGTCATTTCGCGTATGCGCCGGCTGACCGGCATCCGGCGGATCGGCCATACCGGTACGCTGGATCCATTTGCCGATGGACTGCTGGTCGTTTGCCTCGGCCGCGCGACGGCAGCCGTGCAATTCATGGAGCGCTATGACAAGACATACCGGGTGGGCATTGTTTTCGGCCGGGCTACCGATACGCAGGACCTGACCGGACAAACAACATTTGCCCGCGACCTGACCGCGGCAGAAGCCGACCGGATGCGGCAGAACAATTTTGCCGATTTACGCCAGGCCGCACAAGATCTGGTTGGCGTCCGACAGCAACGGCCGCCCATGTATTCTGCAGTCAAGATCGAAGGCCGGCCTCTTTATGAGTATGCCCGCAAGGGTCAGGAAATCGAACGGGAAGCCCGAACCATCCAGGTTTATGCAGCGACCGTCGACGATGTCGCACTGGCCGGCCATTTACGGGCCAGTCTGACGATCCGCTGTTCCAAAGGCACCTATATCCGGACCCTGGCCGATGATCTGGGCCGGCAGCTGGGCTTCGGCGCTCATGCGGAAAGCTTGACCCGCTTGCAATGCGGGCCTTTTCAGCTGGAACAGGCCGCCAGCCTGGATCAGTTGCAGGGCTGGCGCGACAGCCAGCCGGATCCGGCTGCCTTCCTGGCCGCTTTGCAGGCCGCTGGCCGACTGTTGCCGGTGGATCGGGCTTTCGACGAATTCCCGGCAATTCACTTAAATGATGAGGAATCCCTGCGGCTGATCAACGGCCAGCCGGTCGAAATAGCTGTTCCGGCGGTTGCGGATCCCGCCGGAACGATCGCGGTATATGGC
>JAEXPB010000529.1 GCA_023438965.1 Bacillota bacterium
GTTCCAGCCCGGCCAATATCCTGCGAGTGATATGTCCAGTAGCCTTCCAGACCGGAATTGTTGATATAGCAAAGTGTGACCTGTGGCCGATAATAGATATAGGATCCCGAACAGTCCGAAGAAAGGAACTCGGTATAGCCGGAGGATTCGTCATGGGTCTTGATCATCAGGCCGTTATTTGTACCAGTCGAGTACCATTCCTTGACTATACCGGTGACATCCCAGGTAAAGCCGGTACCGGCCGTGCCGCTGACTATCTTATAGTCCTCCACTTGCGGATTATATGCTGGCTGATTATTCCAGGTGATGGTTGATGAGCTCCAGGCAGACTGGACTTTATGCACATCGATTTGTCTGCCGGTGGTTGGATTGTTATACAGATACAGGGAAAGGCTGGCGCTGGTGACAAAGTCGGCAGTGGTCAATGTCGTCGGCAGATTGAATGCGATGAAGGAACGGTTATACAGCGAGGAGGTGCCATAGCCGGCCTTCAGCAGAATTTGTCCGTAATAGTTGGTGTTGGGATAGCCGGAGGAAACATACGAGTCGAAAATATCGGCGGAGGCCAGGGAGGTGCTGACCGGCGGGTCGATGGTGACGGGATAGGCGCAGCTGGGATCGTTCAGCCAGGCTTGGTCGGGCGACAAAGTCAGGCTGAAGCCATTGTCCGTCTGGACGAGACTGACTGTAATGGCGTCGCTGCCCTCGCCCTGGGCGTCGGTCATGACCGGTTTTTCCATTCGGAAGACGCCTTGGCCATTTTCATCTGCCAGCAGGATGGTGCCGTCGGTCTGGACTTGCGGGATCAGATCCTTGGCGGTGTATGCGAAGGTAAAGGAGGTCCGGCCTGTTGGTTGTTTGAGGATCAGATTTTCTTTGAGCTGGTCACCGCGCAGGAGATATTCCAGGTCGGTGTTGGGCAGGATGTCTTTGTATTGAACACTGGCTGCAATCTTGGCCAGGGTTTTCTTCTGCTCGTTGGCAGATAAGCCTTGCAGAGCGGATGGATCCGCATTTTTTATATTGGACTGGATCTTCTGAGCCTCGGCCAGGCTCCAGGACAGCTCGTAACTGTCTTTCCTGAGGCTGACCAGTTTGGCCGAACGGCTGCTCCGGGCGAACTTGACCTGGAAGCTGTTGGCTCCGTTTTCCAGAACCGGATTATTGTTTTCGTCCAGCTTTTCGGTCAAGGTATTGTCAATATCCTGCCAGGCATCATCGGCCCAGTAGTGGACAGCGGTCGGATAGATCGCCGCTTCATAGGTTTGATCGTTTTTGAAGAACTGCTTGATGTTGGCTTCGCGTTTGGCGGTCGCTTCGCCGATGATCGGAATCTCGGTCGCCGGCTCTTGTTCTGGTCGTGCTGCCAGCTGTGCTGTGGCGGCGACAAACGGCTTGGTTTCGGCCAAAGCTGCGGCTGGCAGCTGGGTCACCAGCAGGGCGATGATCAGGAGCAGGGACAGGAGCTTCGCGAATCGACGGTTCATGGTTGCCTCCTCTGCCCGTTCGGTCTGATGGCGGCCAAGTGAAGCCGCGGTCCGACGGGATATAACGATACGTGTCTGTTAACAAGTCAAGCGTCAAATCAATGTAGCAGAAAGTTAACATTCATGTTTATGAGTAGGTGCAGGTTGGACATGATCGAGGGCGGACCAGCGGGGAAAAAAGTGTGCCTAAATACAACAAATCTGGCGCTGTCAGCGCCGAAATTCGCCTAATTGCACTCAAATCGCAACAGTTTAGCCACTAGCCGGCCAGGTTGAACTGGCAGGTTAAAGAATGGTTATTGCTTTGGGCTATTTGAGCGCAGGCTGATAAAAACTACGAACATTATATATATATATATTCAGCTGTCAATATGTGGAGTGAAAATATTTTAGTAACGGAATTAATCGGTTAGTCTATTCTTATTCATTCCGCCATTCACCGCTCATACCAACAAAAACACCCGGAATGCCGCTCTTCACGACATCCCGGGCGTTTTATAGTGGAGTTTACTCCGCGTTTCGACTACTTTTTCGGCGGCATGCCGCCCGGCGCTTCACACGCCCCGGACTACCCGGTGCACGGTTTCCCGGATGACGTGCAGCTTCTCATCGTCGATCGGTTCGGCATCGTCTGCCGCCTCCGGCCGGTAGGGATTGCCGAGCACAGTCTGGCCGAGGATGAACTCCAGCCAAGTCGCCGCGGCGGCGAACCGGCCATAGGCCAGATGCAGGTGGAAGCCGTCGCGGCAGATCGACTGGCCGCCCCGGGCGTAATCGAACAGCGGCTGCTGCCGGATGGCCTGGATCACCTGGCCGCAGGGGATCAGGCGCAAGCCGAGATCCGCCGCCACCGACCGGTAGGCCTGGTCGAGGTTGTCATACATGGCCTGCTGGCTGCAGCCATAGCGCGGGAAGGCGCCATGGCTGCTGTCGGTCTCATAGGCCCAGGTCTGGTGGATCAGCTGTTCGGCCTGCGGCGCCAGGCGGCTGACCGTGGCGGACAACTGGCGGACATACGGGTAATAGGTCTCCAGGCAGCCGCTGTCGTGGCTGGCTTGCTGCAGGGTGACATAATCCCAGCGTTCCTCCTGCAGTCCGGTCCGGATCGAGATCATCCGCCCGGTGCTGGCGCCATTGACAAAATATTCGTAATTCGGCCGGTCGGCGCTGTCATTCTCCGCGTGCGTCTGCAGCGAGCAGCCGCCGATGTAGAGATTGCCGGTCATCACGTCGAGTCCGCCGGCGGCGGCCAGGTCGTGTAGCCGGGCGGTCGCGTCCTGGGAGAAGCTGTTGCCGATGGCCAGGATCTTGATCATGTTGGTCAAGCTTTGGCCTGGATGGCCGCCACGGCAGCTTCGGCGGCAGATGCGGCATCCGGCTTGTAGATATCGGCGCCGATGCTCTTGGCGAAAGCGTCATTGACCGGCGCGCCGCCGACCATGATCGTGATCTTGTCCCGGATGCCGGCGGCCTTGGCGGCTTCGACGACGCCCTTCATCTCGTTCATCGTCGTGGTCAGCAAGGCGGAGCAGCAGATGATCTGGGCATTGTTCTCGATCGCGGCGGACACGAATTTTTCCGCCGGCACATCGGTGCCGAGGTCGACGACTTCCAGGCCCTTGCCTTCCATCATCATGCTGACCAGGTTCTTGCCGATATCATGCAGGTCGCCCTTGACGGTGCCGATAACCAGCTTGCCGGCCGCTTTCACGCCATCGGCGATCAGCAGGGGCTTCAGGATCTCGGTGCCGGCCTTCATGGCCCGGGCGGCGATCAGGACGTCCGGCACATAGACCTCATTGTTCTTGAACTTGACGCCGACCACGTTCATGCCGGCCAGCAGGCCTTCGTTCAGCACCTGGGCGGCGCTGACGCCCGCGTCGATCGCTTCCTGGACCATGACCTTGACATCCTTGGCTTTTCCCCGCTGCAGGGACTCAGAAATTTTCTCGAGAAGCTCCATTCTACTTTCCTCCTGATGTTTATTGCAAAGGCTTGATTTTGCCTCTGGACTCACGGTATTTGCCGGGCGTCACGCCCGTCAGTTTCTTGAAGACCTTGGAAAAATAGCTCTGGCCCTCGAAGCCCACGATGGTCGAAATATCAACCAGGGCAACCTTCTCGTTCAGCAGAAGCTTCTTGGCGGCTTCCACGCGGACCGAATTGACATAGACATTGAAGTTGTCGCCCATTTCTTCTTTGAAAACCCGGCTGAAGTAGGCCGGGCTGAGGAAGACATAGGCGGCGGTCTCCTCCAGGGTCAGCTTGTTCATGTAGTTGCGCTTGATATAGTCGGCGGCCCGGTAAATGACGTCGGCATGCTTGACATTGGTCAGATTGAAGACCTGGTCGGTGAAACGAGCCATGATGCCGGACAGCCAGAAGGCGATCTCGTCGATGTTGCGGAAGCTGTTGATCTTGTTCAGATAAGTGTAATTCAAGCCGAAAATCTGCTGCACGTCGGCGCCGCCCTTGATGGCCGCGCGCGACAGCAGGACCACCAGCTCGATCACCCGGGCCCGCATCACTTCGATGCTGCCGCTGCTGGAGAAAAAGATATGGCCCAGGATTTCGTTCAGGATCTGCTGGGAACCCGGCTTGTCACCGATTTCGATCCGTTCCAGCAGCTGGGTCTCCTTTTCGATCGGGTAGGTCAGCTCGGACTCATCCTTGTAGGCAAAGGATTTCATGAAGCTGATCTGCTCCCAGAGCTGGGCCTGCAGGTCGCCGGAATCCTTCTTCTGGCGCAGGTCGCGGAAGGACTCGTCCGACAGGGCGCTGGCGGTGTAATAGAGCATTTCGCTCAGGGCGTTCGCTCGTTCGGTGCTGATGACCGGCACGTCATTCATCTGGCGGCGCAATTCCGGAATGAAGTCGGGGTGGATGCCGTTCTTGGCCACCAGGTCTTCGATCAGGAAATCGTCCGGGTCGACCATGTGGACCGGACCGCCCAGCAGGGAGCCGATGACCGTCCCCTCGGCCAGGATCGGCGCCGCCCAGTGGGTCAGACCGAGGGGGCAGAAGTAGATGTAGCGGCCGCCGAACCGCTCCGCCTGGTAACAGCCGTACAGATGCGAATTGGCGCAGATCTGGGATTGTCCCGTCGATTCGGCCGAACGGGCGCCCGGCAGCACGGCGGCGGCGAACTGGCAGATGCGGACCTGCTCCGGCTGCGGCGACGCGACATAGAGCGTGACGCCCATGTGGTCGACCACCCGGCAGGCGACGCCGCAGGCGCGGCTGTAGTTGTCAGCCGCCTGGCTGGCCTTCTTCAGATCCAGGCCGCGGGTATTATCTTTTTCCGGGCTGAAAACGTTCATGCTGCACCTGCCTTACGCCCAATTGTATCCCAGATTTTTCACCGATGATGCAAGGATTTTGACCTGGTTTGTAAAATATTGTCTTTCTGAAAATTCAAATAAGCAGGCCTGGCCGGCGGTCAATACAGTTTTTAGTGTTAACAAGGTACTAATGGCCGCGGCGCACCTCGATGACATCGCGCACGGCTTTAATGCGGCCCAGGACCCGGTCGAACTGGTTCTGGCTGTTGACTTCGATCGTCATGATCAGCGTGGCGGTCACATCCTTCATGGCGGTCATCTGGCCGGACAGGATGGACACCTTCTCCTCGGCAATGGCGTTGGACACATCCGCCAGCAAATGGCGGCGGTCACGGGCCAGGATCTTCAGCTCGACCTGGTAGGAGGCGCCTTCTTCTTCCCGCGCCCAGGCCACGTCGATCAGGCGGGACGCCCGTTCGGCGTCGGCCGCCGAACCGACCGCCGCCTGCAGCAGGTGGCGGATGTTGGTGCAGTCGGTCCGGTGCACGGCCACGCCCTTGCCGCGGGTGACATAGCCGATGATCGGGTCGCCGGGCACCGGGCTGCAGCAGCGGGACAATTTGACCAGGCAGTTCTCGATGCCCTTGACGATGATGCCCTGGTCATAGCGGGTGGCCGGCTTGGCCTTGCCGGCGCGCTGCTGCAGGGACTGGGCGGCCTCTTCGCCAGCCAGCGCCGTGGTCTGCGGACTGTAGACCAGCTGGCCGGTCGAGTTGATGCGGTAACCCAGCTTGGTCCGTTCTTCTTCCGGCAGGTTGCGGATATGCTCGTCGCGCAGGCGGGTGATGATTTTGCCGGCCGAGATGCCGCCGTAGCCGATCGCAGCATAAAGGTCCTCGAGCGATCCCAGGGTGTGGCGCCGGAAAATCGGGTCGAGGTAGTCCGCCTTCATCAGCTGGGCGGCCGTAAAACCGGTCTTGCGCACTTCCCGCTCGACGATTTCCTTGCCGCGGATGACGTTCTCCTCCCGCATTTCCTTCTTGAACCAGGCGCTGATCTTGGTGCGCGCCGAGGCGCTCTTGACGATTTTCAGCCAGTCGCGGCTGGGGCCGTGCACTTTTTCCGACGTCAGGATCTCGACGATGTCGCCGTTTTTCAGCTCATAGGTCAGCGGTACGATCCGGCCGTTCACCTTGGCGCCGTACATCCGGTTGCCGATGCCGCTGTGGATGTTATAAGCGAAGTCGATCGGCACCGAACCGGCCGGCAGCGACCGGACGTCGCCCTTGGGCGTGAAGACGAAGACTTCATCGGCCATCAGGCCGCTTTTCAGGGAGTCCATGAATTCGCCGGCATCGCGCATGTCCTTCTGCCATTCCAGCAGCTGGCGCAGCCAGGTCAGCTTGCCCTCGAAATTCTCGTTGCGGCTGCTGGCCTGGAAGTTCTCCTTGTAGCGCCAATGCGCGGCGATGCCGTATTCAGCCGTCCGGTGCATCGCGAAGGTCCGGATCTGGACCTCGAAGGGGATGCCCTTCGGC
>JAEXPB010000531.1 GCA_023438965.1 Bacillota bacterium
GCGGATTTCCGGATACAGGTCATTATTGAACTGGTCCTTGATCTCCAGCAACCAGCCCATGTGGTTGATGCCGGCGATCAATTCCTTGCGCCGCTCCAGCTTGTCGGCCATGTCCAGGTTCTTAAGCAGGCCTTCCGAACAAACCTGAACGCTATGGCAAAGGCCGACGGTCTTGACGCCGGTATAGCGCAGCATGAAACCGGAAAGCATCGACATCGGGTTGGTGTAGTTGAGGAACCAGGCGTTCGGGCAGACTTCCTCCATATCGCGGGCGAAGCCTTCCATGACGTTGATCGTGCGCAAGGCGCGCATGATGCCGCCAATGCCCAGCGTGTCGGCGAGGGTCTGGCGCAGGCCGAATTTCTTCGGGATTTCGAAGTCGATGATCGTGCAGGGATCATAGCAGCCGACCTGGATGGCGTTGACCACGAAATCGGCGGCGCGCAGGGCGTCTTTGCGGTTTTCCAGGCCCAGGAAGCACTTGATGGCCGCGCGGCCGGCGTTGACATTATTATTGATGGCGGAAAGCATCAGGAAAGACTCGTTCAGGCGATTCGCATCAATGTCATAAAGGCAGATTTCACTGTCGGCGAAAGTCGCGGTGGACATGCAGTCCCCCAGGACATTTTTGGCGAAGATGGTGCTGCCGGCACCCATGAAAGTGATTTTAGCCATGACTTTATCCTCCGTAAATCTGGTTCGTTTCTTGCCGGCCAACCGGCGGGACGGCAATCTGTATCAAAATTGAATTTACCATTGCCGGGAACGCCAATGAATTGCATTAGGGAAGCAAAACATGTCATAATGTAACTTGACGAGTCGGTCAAACCGGCAGGGGGGAGATCGGGAGGCAGCATGACGGCAGTCGGTCGCACCATCGAAATATCGATCCTGAATCAGGAATTCCAGGACCTTAATCCGCTGACTTGCGGCTGGGAAGACTGCGCACCGGGACATAGCTATGGCCCGGCGGCCCGCGAGTACTATCTGGTTCACTACATCCTGGCTGGCAAAGGCTGCTTCGAACGCAACGGCGTGCGCCACGACCTTGGCGGCGGATCCCTGTTCCTGATCCGGCCGGAAGAATTGACCTTCTACAAGGCCGACGACAAGGACCCCTGGCGCTATGTCTGGGTCGGATTCATCGGCAGCCGGGTCGCAAGCCTTCTGGCGGGATCTCTGCTGCAGGACAATCGGCCGACGGCAACCGCACCCTACCTGAGCCGGATATTCGAAGAAATCCGGACGGAGATCGAACGTCAGCAAGCACCGGAAATATTCCTATGCGGCAAGCTGTATGAACTTTTCGCCTTGCTGCAGGGCGGACCGGCGGCGCGGACGGACAGCGCCGGCTATGTACGGCGGGCAGCGGATTATATGAAAGCCAATTACGCCCGTCCGGTCAGCATTGACAGCGTCGCCGGCCTGATCGGCATCGACCGGCGCTACCTGGGTCGGATTTTTGCCGCGGCGACCGGACAGACGCCCAAGCAATACCTGATCAACCTGCGGCTGGAACGGGCGGCCTTTTACCTGGCCGGCCGGAATTACACGGTCAGCGACGCCGCCCGCAGCGTCGGCTATGAAGATGTCTTCAATTTCTCCAAAATGTTCAAGCGGCGGTTTGGCGTCGCGCCGCAAGCCTACCGGAAGGGGGCGGCCGGCACATGACCTGGCGGAAGCCGGAAAGCGGCGGCGCATCAACCGGGTGGCTGGATTGCGCCGACGCCGAAGCCTGGCGCGAATGGCTGTCCAGCCACCATGACCGGAACCGGGATGTCTGGCTGCGGATCTACAAAAAAAGGGCTGCCGGCCAGGGAATCACGCTCGAGGCCGCAGTAACCGAGGCGCTTTGCTACGGCTGGATCGACAGTCAGATGCAGACAATCGACGCCGACAGCTACATCCTGCATTTCACACCGCGTCAGCCGGATAGCCTCTGGTCCATGAATAATCGCCAGCGTGCCGAGGCGCTGCTGGCCGCCGGCCGGATGACCGCAGCGGGCCTGGCCACGATCGAGGCCGCCCAGGTCAATGGCCGCTGGGAGCAGGCCTATTCGTCCCGGGTCAAGCCGGCGGTGCCGTCCGACCTGCTGGCCGAGTTGCAGCTGGACCCCCGCGGCTATGACAATTTCTGCGGCTGGGCCAACAGCATCCAACTGCAGTACATCGTCTGGATCGAACAGGCCAAACGGCCGGAAACTCGACGACAGCGGATCGCAGCGGTTGTCCGGCGGGCGATGGGCGAAAGAACCTGATCCCAACCCAATCGGAATTCAATTTAATAAGAGTCCGTTGAAAATGCCAACTGAACCGGCCAGACGGCCTGCTGTGCTGCCGTTTCGTGTCATGACGCAATTGTTCATAAAATGGCCAAAATTCTGGCATGACTTTTGTGGAAAAGTGGGGTATATTATTGAATAGTAATTGACTATCGGTCAGTCAATATTTGTCAATGACGACCGGTGACGTTTCTCCGGAACAGGGCAAGGTGATCAGGTATGGGATTTATTCAACTCCAAAACGTTCAAAAGCGCTATAAAATGGGCGAAGTGACGATAACCGCCGTGGACGGCGTCAGCTTCGAAATTGAAAAGGGCGACTTCGCGGTCGTGGTCGGCGCATCGGGCGCCGGCAAGACGACGGTGCTCAATATGCTCGGTGGCATGGATACGCCGGACGGCGGCCGCATCTGGGTCGAATCGGCGGACATCGCCGCCTACTCCCGCCGGATGCTGACCGAATACTGCCGTTATGACATCGGCTTTGTCTTCCAATTCTACAACCTGGTCCAGAACCTGACGGCGCGCGAGAACGTCGAGCTGGCCTCGCAGATCAGCCGCGATCCGCTGGATGTCAACCACGTCCTGAGCCTGGTCGGACTGCAGGACCGCATGAACAATTTCCCGGCGCAGCTTTCCGGCGGCGAGCAGCAGCGGGTGGCCATTGCCCGTGCCTTGGCCAAGAATCCCAAGCTCCTGCTCTGCGATGAGCCGACCGGCGCCCTGGATTACCAGACCGGCAAATCGATCCTGAAACTGCTGCAGGACACCTGCCGGACAACCGGCATGACGGTGATCGTGATTACGCACAACGCCGCCTTGACCGCCATGGCTGACAAGGTCATCCGCATGAAGAACGGCCAGGTCGCCGAGTTCATTCGCAACATGAACCCGCTGCCGGTGGAGAATATTGAATGGTGATGGCCCAAAAATCTTTTCTGAAAGACCTTGTCCGTTCCATCGTTAAATCCCGGGCCCGTTTCCTGTCGATCTTTGCCATCATCGCCCTGGGCGTCGGCTTTTATGCCGGCATCAACGCCACCGAACCGGACATGATCCTGTCTGCCAACCAATACTACCAGACAAACTGCCTGTCTGATTTCCGGCTGATTTCACCGCTGGGCTTCAAAGCGGACGAAATCGCCGCCGTGCCGCGGACCCCGGGGGTGGAGCGGGGTCAAAACCGCGA
>JAEXPB010000538.1 GCA_023438965.1 Bacillota bacterium
TTATAGCGGATACTGTGGGATTCATTGAGCAGCAACGCCAGGAAGATTGGCAGCGGGAAGCCGAAGATCAGACTCAACAAATTCAAGCTGAGCGTATTGCCGACAACGACGTTGAACTGGGATGATGACACAAACCGGATGAAATGCTTGAGACCGACCCAGGGGCTCCCGGTGATCCCTAATCCCACCATATAGTCACGGAAGGCAATCTGCAGGCCATACATGGGTTGATAATGGAAAATTAAAATATAAATCAACGCCGGTGCCAGCAGTAAATAGAGCTGCCAACTGCCCAGCATCCGATACATCGCATATCGGATTCCCTTTCGACGTTTTGGCGCTCCGGTTTCGACTCTCAGCATACATCCACCCTCATTGCAATTGATTTATACAATGTGTACAACCAAAGGGTAGCATTCAAGCCTGC
Source organism: Bacillota bacterium (assembly GCA_023438965.1). Lineage (GTDB taxonomy): Bacteria > Bacillota > Clostridia > Saccharofermentanales > UBA5734 > UBA8949. The sequence continues at coordinate 428 of JAEXPB010000538.1, forward strand.
ATATTGGCAATATGCTGTTTTTGCCGGGCATGCAGAAATTGCCGCATAGGGTCATTTTTGCCAAACGAACGATTTCAAGCCGGCAAAAGCGATGCCATCGTCAGTTTGCTTATCTTATACAAATTAAATATTTTAATGCGTCGTATTGCTTACCTGCTCCATTTCCCGATATTTACCGGGACTTGTTCCGATAACGGATCTGAATTTTCTTGTGAAACTGGCCAAATCATTATAGCCGACCTGGGTCATGATCTTTTTGATGGACATATCGGAATTGCGCAGCAGCTCACAGGCGGCATTGATGCGTTGGGTCGTAATGTATTCAATGAAATTGACTCCCTCATAGTGACGGAAGAATTTGCTCAAGGATGAAGGGGTCATGTTGAATTTCTCAGCTACCTCGCTTAAGCTCAAATCGCTGCGGGCATAATTCTGATCGATAAAATCTTTGATACTCGTATGATGCAGGGAACGGGTGTCGGTTTTCCGGCTGGCTGCATAATCCAGCAGGACGAATGATATATTCGTCAACTGCTGGATGTAGACGGCAAGAGTCCGGAAATTGACCAGCTGCCGGATCAGATCCGGCTCCGGATGATACTCCAGTTCATCAGCCAGCTGCAGGATCTGCGCTGTGCAGCCAGAGACCATGAAGCGCAGGACAATGTCGTTCTCCTCAGCCTGGACGGTGCTCAGCGTCTGACTCAGCTCGGTTATGGCTTCAGTCACGATGGTCCGGTTGCCGTGGCGGATGGCCTGGCCAAGCCGCAGCTGGGCCTCCGTGGGATACCAGAATTTTTTGTGTTTCCAGGTCCGGAGCTGGGAGAAGTGGATGATCTGCGATTCACTGATTTGCGAGGAATCGATGGCGGCCACCGCTTCAACCAGCGATTGGTTCAGCTGGCTGATCGAGGTGCAGGAGCTGCCAATACCAATGACCGGCCGCCGTTTGTAGATCCGCTCGGCAATTGTGGAGATCAGCCGGACATCATCGTCCAGGCTGCTTTCGTCGGTGAAGTTGACCAGCACGGCGATGATCCGGTTGTAAGCGATACTGAAGCCGTAGGCTGAACCTTCGCTTTGCTCGTAGATGCTATTGATCATGGCATCGGTTTCCGCGGATATAACCGGCCGGGGCATGCGCATGACTGCGATCGCATAAAAGGGACCCGGCAATGAAATGCCCGCATCCTTGAGTTTGGTCATGAAATCCGGCGTATCCAGGCAATCCGTCTCACTGACGATGCAGTTGATCAGGTTGCTGGCCATGAGCGCCCGGTTCTGATCGGCCTGCTGGGTCAGTATCCTGTTCCGCTCGGAAATGTTCAGGACAGCCTGGTGGATACCGCTCATTTCACCGACGCCCTTATCCAGGTCAATGCTGCTGTTCAAGGCCTGTTTCAGTTTTTTGATCGGCCGGTAGTTGCGCAGCGCTATCAGGATGCCCATGCCGATGCCCAGCAGAACCACCAGGATGATCAGACCAAGCGCGAGCCACCGCTCCCGGAGGAATTGCTGGAAAAATTGATTCTGCGGGAAGAAAGCCAGGAAAGTCCAGCCGGTTGTACTGTCCAGCTGGCGGGTCACCGCGCAGGTTTTACCATCGACATTCATTTGGCTGCCGCCGGCTTTGGCCTGCTTGAGCGACTCGGCGATAATGTCGTTATTGAGGGACATGCCGTTGCTGGCGCTGAACATGATTTGCCCGCTGCTGTCCAGGATGCAGGCGGCACCGTCGATTTCACCGACAATCGCTGTCAGCAGCCCGTAAAAATAATCCTGGCGGATCAGGGCCATTGTACAGGCAAACGGTTTGCCGCTGTCGATCGGCAGCGGATTGACGATGGCGATGTTGGCTGTATGGTTGCTTTGCTTCACGATCAGGCAATGACGCGCGGTGAATTTCAATTTGCTCGTACTGGTCAGCCAGAACTTGAAATCGTTAAAATCCCAAGGCCCCTCCAGCATATATTCATAACCGATGAAGACATCCAATTTGCTTTCGCCGTTATTGGCCAGCACCAGATCCTGATCGAAATAATACAGGCCAAGCAATTCGAAGAAGTTATTGAGCGAATGGTAGGCGTTGATCTGCTTGACCGCATCCGCTTTACTCAGACTGCCGCGGTAGATTTGATACGGCGTGACCTTCTCGTCATAAGAGAGGCGGGTGGAGATGACCTGGAATTCATCGATATGCTGGTGCACATCCCGGATCGCCTGATCGATGGCATACTGCTGATTGCTGAGGATATCGTCGACCAGCTGTTCCTGGGTATTCACAAAAAAGACGATCGAAAATATCATGAGCGGAATGACAATCAAAACCAGATTGTAGATGATATATTGCTGCAATATCTGGGACTTCCGGTTTCCCGACATGTTAATCACCGTTTCTCTCTATAATTTTATCTGGTAATCGTATATGTGCTGACCCGGACGGCGGAGCTTCCAGACTGGTGTAAAAGAATAACTATAATATAAGCGAAAATGAATATTGTGTCAATTCAGTGCTGTGTTGAGCCATTTTTCAGTGCTCGGACGTGAAATAAGTTATAACTTATGCAACCTTTCCACCAAGAACCTGCTTGGCGGGACACCGGTCATTTTCTTGAAAAGCCGGCTGAAATAAGCCAGGGAGGAAAAGCCGCAGGCGCAGGCGGTTTCTTCGATGCTGGCATTGCCGCTCTCGCCGCTGAGGATGCTTCTAGCCAGATCCAGCCGCAGGGATTGAATGTAGTCCAGCGGCGACTGGGCCAGAGCCTTGCGGAAAATTCGCCGGAGCTGCGACTCGCTGATGAAAAACGTCGCACAGATCTGGCGGACATTCAGCTTGGGATCCGTGAAATGCCGGCCGATGAAATTGGTGATCTGGGCAAAGTCGCTCAGTTTGCTCTTCGTGGCGCCAGTGAGGGCATAATCTTCGAGGATGGCGGTCAGCAAGGCATAGATACCCGAACGGCATTTGAGCTGCGTGGCCGTGTTTTTGCTGCTCCATAGCTGCAGAACGTGGCGAAACAGATCTTCGATCAGGTTAAAATCGGCTGCGGGAAAGGAAAACGGCAATGGAAAACGTAAACAATCATCAGGTTGTCTGGTTTCGAAATCCAGGACATAGTAACTGTTGGGCTCCGTTCCCTGCTTGGTACCAGAATACGGTATGCCTTTAGGCAGAAGAAGGACATCCCCCTTGCGTCCGGTGAAGCGCTCGCTGCCAAAAACATAGTCAATGCAGCCGCCGGTGACCAGGACCAGACCATTGGCATAACGAGGCTCCGGATTGGGCCGGGTCCAGTTGGTCACCTCGTTCCAATAGATGTTTTCGATCTTCGATATGATCAAATCCG
>JAEXPB010000005.1 GCA_023438965.1 Bacillota bacterium
CTTGGCCCCATCCCGCAGAGTCGGCGTATAGGCGGGTGCCTGATGCCGCAGCAAGTCAATCCAGGTCTGCATCTGCGAAGTTTTGAATTCGTCCGGCACCTGGATGGTTTCCATGACCTGGTCCCGGCCGGTGCCGTCGTCCAGGCAGATCTGGATCTCGTCGCGCTTGTTCAGGTCGAAGCGCATGGCGCCCTTGTCGCCGTAGATATCGACATTGATATGATTGCTGTTGCCGATCGCACAGCGGCTGACACCGAAGGTGGCGGAAATGCCGCCCTGCAGCTCCGCCAGAAAATTGCAATAGTCGTCGGTGTCGACCCGGGCGATTTCATCGCGGTCCAGACGCAGCCGCTCTTGGACAGCAATGCCGGTCTGGGCGATCACGCCGGTGAAGTCGCCGACCAGATGGGCGATCATGTCGATGATGTGGACAGCCAGATCGCCGGAGACACCGTAGCGGGCGATTTCGCTGACAAAGCGCCAATCCAGGCGGCGGCCCTTCATGAAGGCGCTCGCTTTCAGGTATTGGGCGTAAACGCTGAGCACCCGGCCGATTTTCCCGGTGTCCATCAAGTGGCGGGCGTAGCGGACAGCTGGCATGAAACGGTAGGAGAAGCAGACCATGGCGTCGAGTCCGGCCGCTTCAGTCGCCTGCATCAGGTCGACTGCCTCGGCGTAGTTGACGCCGACCGGCTTCTCGATGCAGAACGGTTTGCCGGCCGCGACGGCAGCCCGGGCGATCGGGCAATGGCTGTTGTTCGGCGTGCAAATGTCCACCGCGTCGACATCGGCGCAGGTGATCAAGTCCCGGTAGTCCAGGAAACGGCGGTCGGCCGGCACCTGGTATTTGTCGCCGGTTTCCTGCAGCCGCCGGGGATCGATGTCGCACAGCGCGGCGATGACCGCGCCTTCGACTTTCTGCAGCGGCGGCAGGTGCGCGCCGTTGGCGATGCCGCCGCAGCCGACAGTTCCTACTCGAATGGTCTTCATCGTTCGATCACCGTCCTTCCGTCGGAGCGGGATGCTCCAGCGATTCAAATTTACCATAAACCGGTACTGGTCCGCCAGCCGGCGCCGTCCAGGCGGCGGCGTTGAGCAGAATCTGCCGCACCTGGGGATGATGATAGGTGGGGAAAGTCTCGTGGCCGGGGCGGAAGTAGAACACCTTGCCGTCGCCCCGCCGCCAGCCGCAGCCGCTGCGGCAGACTTCGCCGCCGGAGAACCAGCTGATCAGAACCAGGTCGTCCGGCGTCGGGATATTGAAGCGTTCGCCGTAAGTCTCTTCACCGGGCAGTTCGAAAAATTCGGGCAGGCCGGCGGCTATCGGATGACCGGGCTCGATCACGAACAGGCGTTCCCGATCGCCGCTTTCGCGCCACTTGGACCGGCAGCCGGTGCCCATCAACTTGCGAAAGATCTTGGAATAGTGGCCGGAATGCAGGACCACCAAGCCCATGCCGGCCATCACCCGGTTATAGATCCGTTCGACCAGCTGATCCTCAACCTGGGCATGCGCGCAATGCCCCCACCAGAACAGGACGTCGGTCTGATCGAGCAGCGCATCCGGCAATCCCTGATCCGGCTGCTCCAGTGTCGCCGTGACCGCGGCGAAGCGCCGGTCCGGATCCTGATTCAAAATGGCGGCGATCGCGCCGTGAATACCTTGGGGGTAAATTTCTTGCACCTTAGGATCATTCCGGTCATGCACATTTTCATTCCAGACCGTGACTTTTATTGGTTTCATCGCGGAAATCCTCCTGTATATAAGCTCGAGCAGCATTTCTGATTATTATTGTATTCCTTTGGCTCAACGATTACACTGTATTTATCGGGCATGATCAGGTACATTCCGGTCAGACGTAAGTATAGTACATCGTCCAGCGGAAGCGTAAAAGACCTTCCCGCCAGGAAAAGGGGGAGACTATCATTGAGCACTTTGCTTATCGCCCATCGTGCCGGTACGGACCGGTTTCCGGAATTAACGCTGGACGCCGCCCGATATTCCTGGCAATTGGGCGCTGATTATTGCGAGTTCGATATCCGCTTCATTCAAGGCGATATCCCGGTACTTTGCCACGATCATGATGCGCGGCGCCTCTTTGGCCAAGCCCTTCGCATCAGCGAATTAACCCCGGCTGAATTTGCCGCTTTGCGGTATGCAGCGGATCAGCGCTACGCTCCCTGCACGCTGGACGATTTGCTGCGCAGTGAGCCAGCTGCCCTCCTTTTTCATGTCAAGGATGGCGGCAATCGCTTGGGCATCATCCTGGATGGCATTCGGAAATATGGTCTTGAAGAGACTTCTGTCTTGGGCGTTACGACAGTCCAGGATGTCCAACTGGTCAAAGCATTCAATCCGCAAATAAAAGTCCTGGCCTTCATGCCCGGTCCAGATCAAGCGCTGTCGTTTATTCAAGCCGGAGCCGAGATCATCCGGTATTGGGAGGAGTGGGTTCACGAAGCCGCGGTGCGGCAAATCCACGCTGCTGGCAGAAAAATATGGGTCATGGCCGGTTTGCGGACTGAAGAAGCCGTTGGCTATACCGATCCAGCCAATATCCTCGCCTGGAAACAGATGGGTGTCGATGGTGTTCTGGTCAACGAGGTGGCGAAGACCAAGGCTTTACTCTAGCACTTGCGCGGTGCTCCCCGGGCAGAAAGGTTGCCGCATGCGGAAAATCACTTTCTCCGATCTCGATAATCTGGATGTTGCCCTGGTCAACCTATCCGCTTATGCTTCCGGCTGGCCGGATGGCTGTCTGACCCGCTATAGCTGTGACGGCCGACCGGATAGCATGCTCTTCTATCTTGGTCATGGCAGTTGGCATTATCATCCGGCCAACGGCCAGTCATTTACTGCCCATGATGGTGATATCCTGTTCATGCCCAGCGGCTGTTGCTATGAAGCCAATTGCCGCATGATCGAGCCTGGCGCCCGCAGCAGCGGCATTTGCCTGAAATTTACCTTACGGGACGAATCCGGCCGCGAGATCGCCATTGGCGATGCCCCGCAGCTGTTGACCCGCGATTCTGCCGGCTTGCTCCAACCGCTTTTTGAGCAGGCCCTTCAGGTCATCCTGCGCGGCGTCGGCGGCAAAACCTTGGCCAAATCGCTTGTTTTCCGGCTGCTGGACGAGGTGGCGGTCAGTCGCAGCCGTGCTGATTTCGCCGCCGGTGAATACAGTCAGATCTATCCGGCAGTGCGGCAGATGGAGCTGCAT
>JAEXPB010000047.1 GCA_023438965.1 Bacillota bacterium
GGTTCAGCAATTGCAGCAGAACGAGGATACCGGCCGACGCGGCGATGATCGGCAGTCCAAGCGGCCGGTTATCCTGCGGCAGGTAGCGGGATGACCAGAAAAGTGCGGCCAGGCCAATGGTCACAAGCGCAGCCAGGCCAATTGCGCGGCCAGTCCGCCACATTTGGACAGCTTGGGGATCGAGTCTTTGATAAGTCATGCTGCTTGTCCCGCCTTCAGTCCGTTTTCAGTCATGTCCAGGCACATCCCCTTTATTCTAGCAAGAGACGCCGGGCTTGGCAATGTCGCGCCGTTCAGCCGAAGATATGGACCGGGGCGGCCGGCAACAGCCGGGCTGCCGCCCGGTCCAGGAATACGGTGGTTGACTGCAGCGGCCAGAAATGCGAAGCCGGTTGTTCCGGCTGATGCGGCTGGGCGAGGAAAGCCCGGACAATCGGAGCTTTGGCTTCGCCGATCACCTGGATCAGGATTTTTTTGGCCTGGGTCAGATCCTGCAAACCCAAGGTGATGCCCTGTTTCAACTCGCGCGGAGCGGCAAAGTATTTCTGGCCGATCTCAGCGGAAACCGGGTCCAGATCGCGGTAGTAGGAACGGTTATGCAGCGGCGAGCCCGGCTCATTGAAACCGACATGCCCATTCATGCCGACGCCCAGGATCAGATAATCAATCGGACCTTCTTCATCCAGGAACTGGTCGATGCGCAGGCATTCCGCGTCCAGGTCGGCGGCACAGGCGTCAAAAAAGGTGATCTGGTCCTGTCGCAGGCCCGCGGGCTGAAAAAAACTGGTTTGCAGGATCTGCTGGCAGCTGCCCTGGTCAGCCGGCCCCAGCCCGACCCATTCGTCCAGGCCGATCAGCCGCAGCCGGGAAAGATCGAGTTTGCCGGTTTGCACCTGCCGGCATAGAATAGCCAGCATATCGCGCTGGGTATGGCCGGAAGCGATGCAAACCAGGGCATCCGGCTTGCGGCGCAGGCCTTCGGTCAGCCAATCGGCGCTGGCAGCGGCTAAAGCTTCGGTATCAGGCAGAATCATCATCCGGTCCCACATGCTTGATCTCCCCTTTCCAATGCCGGCCAGGCCGGCTCAAGATACAGCCAGGTTCACGGATGCAATCGCGATGCGGCGCATTGCCTTCCTTAATTAAATGATATACCTTTCAATAACAGTCGTCAATATCACCCCTGCCGGCGACCGGACGGTCAGCGGTCCAGCGTCAGCGAGAGGTCCGCCAGGGATAGTGGATGTACTGCGGCCCGGTCGAACCAGGGCAGGTCCGCCAATCTGAACGTCAGGGTCACCACACCGGATTCCTTCGGCAACAGATGAATTTTACTGAAGGCAATTAAGCTGGAGAATGTTCTGCCGCGGTGCGGACCGGTCTGTTTCAGGTACAACAGGACGGTCTCGCTGCCGGCCATGGATCCGGTATTGGTGACCGTCACCTGCACTTGCCCCTGCTCCGGCGGTTCGTCCGGCAGGAACGCCAAAGTCGGTTCACTGCGGGCGAAGCTGGTGTAACTGAGGCCATGACCGAAGGGATACAGCGGATTACCCTGAAAATAACGGTAGGTCCGGTTGGCCATCGCATAATCTTCAAACGGCGGCAGGTCGTCGGCCGACCGGTAGAAGGTAACCGGCAGGCGGCCGCTGGGGTTGGCCCGGCCGAACAGGATGTCCGCCAGGGCGTCGCCGCCTTCGGCCCCCGGGTAGAAGCACTGCACGACAGCCGCACATTGCCCGTCTTGTGCCGTCAGGTTGATGCAGCTGCCCGAGACATTGACGAAAACAATCGGCTTGCCGGTTGCGGCAATCGCACTGTAAAGGACCTTCTGGGATTCCGGCAGTTCGAGGTCGGCTTTATCGCCGCTCCGGGCGCCATTATAGGCGTCGCCTTCCTCACCCTCCATGGTCGGGTTCAGGCCCATCACCAGCACGACGACATCAGCCTGGCGGGCAGCCAGGACCGCCTCGGCCAGCGGATGTTCGGCCCAGGGGTGGATCTGGTCGTTCGCAATGTCGCAGCCGCGCGCGTAACGCACCCGGGCAGCCACTTGCTGGATGCCGGCCAGAATAGTCGTGCTGCGGGAAGGCGTGCCGTTATAATTACCGAGCAGGACGTTCTGATCGGCGGCGTTCGGACCGATTACCGCGATCGAAAGGTCGGCAGCCAGCGGCAGGATGCCGTCGTTTTTCAGGAGGACGATGCCCTCCTGGGCCATCCGGCGGCTGAGCGCCCGATGCCGGTCACATTCGACCACGCTGAAGGGGATCTGGTCATAGGGGCAGTCCTTGGCGAACATGCCCAGGCGATAACGGGCCGCAAAGAGCCGTTCCACAGCAGCGGTAATCGTCTCCTCGCTGACCAGGCCGAGGGCCACCGCCGCCTGAAGGTACTGATAAGCCGTGCCGCAGTTCAACTGGCAGCCGTTGTTGACGGCCAGGGCCGCGCTCTCGGCTTCGTTGGCCGTGACATGGTGATGGCGGTTGATGTCGCAGATCGCACCGCAGTCGGATACCACATAACCGTCAAAGCCGAACCGGCCGAACAGCTTGTCCTGCAGCAGCGTCTTGCTGGCGCAGCAAGGTTCGCCGTTCACACGGTTGTAAGCGCCCATAACTGCGCTCGGATCGGCATTCGCCAGGCAATAGCGGAAAGCCCGCAGATAGGTGTCGTCCAGGGCCTGCTGGCTGACCCGGGCGTCAAAGCCGTGCCGCAGCGCTTCCGGGCCGCTGTGCACGGCATAGTGCTTCAGGGTGGCGTCGACTTTGCGGTAGCAGTGATCATCACCTTGCAGGCCGCGGATAAAAGCGGTGCCGAGGCAGCCGGTCAGGCACGGGTCCTCGCCGTATGTCTCATGGCCGCGGCCCCAGCGCGGATCGCGGAAAATATTGATGTTGGGCGACCACATGGTCAGGCCCTGATAAATGCCGGTCTGGCCGGACTGCCGGTATTCGTTGTATTTGGCCCGGGCCTCGTCGGAGATGGCCGTCGCCACATCCTGCAGCAGCTCCGGGTTGAAACTGGCGGCCATGGCGATCGCCTGCGGGAAAACGGTCGCGGCGCCGGAGCGTGCCACGCCGTGCAGGCACTCGTTCCACCAGTTGTAGGCCGGTACGCCCAGCCGCTCGATCGCCGGGGCGTCATAACGCATCTGCGCCATTTTCTCGGCCAGGGTCATCCGGGCGACCAGCTGTCGCGCTTGCTGCCTGTGGATTTCCTGCATAAGGAGTGCCTCCAGTCTGGTTTTGTAAAAGGCCGGCCGATCGAATGACCGGCCGGCCTTCCGGGCTTATGGGAATCTGCAGGTCTATTTGAAGATATCCTTGAGCTTGCTGAAGAAGCTGCCGCGTTTCTGGTAATTCCGGTCGCTGCAGGACTGCTCGAACTGGCGCAGCTGCTCTTTCTGGCTCTCGTTCAGATGAGCCGGGACTTCCAGGATCACCCGGAAGACATGGTCGCCGCGGACATTCGGCCGGTTCACGTACGGGATGCCTTTGCCGCGGATCGTCAAGGTGTCGCCCGGTTGGGTCCCTTCCTTCAGGTGGTAGGTATAGGGGCCGTCGATCGTCGGTATTTCCAGGTCGGCGCCCAGGGCGGCCTGCGGGAAGGTGATCGGCACTTCGCAGAAGGTGTTGAAGCCGTCGCGCTGGAAAACAGGGTGCGGCCGGAGATGGATCTCGATGAACAGGTCGCCGTAGGGGCCGCCCAGGGAGCCCGGCTC
>JAEXPB010000079.1 GCA_023438965.1 Bacillota bacterium
ACATCATCCTGAGCGTGATGGCGGTCCTCTGGCTGATCCCGATCGCCTGGCTGGTCCTGATTTCTTTCCGGGCCGAACCGGGAGCCTGGACGCCCTACATCATGCCCAAAGGTTACACGCTCGATAACTACATCAGGCTTTTAACGGTCACGGATATTTTTGATTATCCGCGCTGGTTCATGAACACACTGGTGGTGGCGATCTTCACCTGCCTGGTCTCGACCGTGCTGGTCCTGATGACCAGCTACACGCTCAGCCGCCTGCGTTTCAAAGGACGCAAGGGGATCATGAACATCGGGCTGGTTCTGGGCATGTTTCCGGGTTTCATGTCGATGATTGCCGTCTATTTCATCCTCAAGGCGATGGGCCTGTCGCAGACCCTGATTGCCCTGGTGCTGGTCTATTCCGGCGGCGCCGGCCTGGGCTACTACATCGCCAAGGGCTTTTTCGACACGATTCCGCGCGTCCTTGACGAAGCGGCGATCGTCGATGGCGCCAACCAGAACCTGATCTTCTGGAAAATTATTCTGCCGCTGTCCAAGCCGATCGTGATCTATACGATCCTGACCTCCTTCATGGCGCCCTGGGTCGATTTCATCTTCGTCAGCGTCATCATGAAGGACAACACGGCGAAATATACGATCGCTCTGGGTCTTTACCAGATGATTACCCGGGAAAACATCTATAATTACTTCACGCAATTCTGTGCCGGGGCGGTCCTGATCGCCATACCGATCACCATCTTGTTCGTCATCATGCAGCGATACTATGTATCCGGTGTCACCGGCGGCGCGGTCAAGGGATGAACCGGCATTCTGCCCGGATAGCCGCCCTGCTGCTCGCAGTCTTGCTGCCGGCTCTGACCCTGGCGTCCTGCGCCGGCCGCAAGCCAGCCAGGCCGGCGGACAATTACCGCAATTACTACGAGATTTTTGTCCGCAGCTTCTATGACAGCAACGGCGACGGCTTGGGCGACCTGCCCGGCGTCACGGCCAAACTCGGTTATATTACGGAAAATGTCGGTGCGGACGGCATCTGGCTGATGCCGATCATGCCGTCTCCGACATACCACAAGTATGATGTGACCGATTATCGCGCGATCGATCCCGAATATGGCACCCTGGCCGACTTTGACCAGCTGGTCGCCGCCGCGCATCGCCGCGGCGTGAAGCTGATCATCGACCTGGTCGTCAACCATACCTCCAACCTCCATCCGTGGTTCGCCGCCGCCGTGGCCGCCCTCTGGGCCGGCCAGGACAGCCCGTATATTGGTTATTACAATTTCACAACCGGGAATCCTGGGCAAGGCTTCAGCAAAATCACGGATAAGTATTATTATGAAAGCCGCTTTGTGTCCAGCATGCCGGACTTGAACCTGGACAATCCCGCCGTACGGGAGGAGATCCGCCAGATCATGCAATTCTGGCTGGACCGCGGTGTCGATGGCTTCCGTCTCGATGCGGTCACCTCCTACTATACCGGCAACACGACCAAGTGCATCGAGTTCCTGAGTTGGCTGGGTCAGGCTGCCCGGACGATCAAGCCCGATGCCTGGCTGATTGGCGAGGCCTGGAGCGATGGCGGCACCATCGCGGATTTTTATCAAAGCGGCATCGACAGTTTCTTCAATTTCCCATACGCTGAACCGACCGGCCTGTTGACACAGACCTTGAACGGCCCGGCGGGGAAGGATTTCGCGACCGGCCTGGCCGACTGGCAGCGGCAGATCGCCGCCAATAACCCCAAAGCCCAGAATGCCCTCTTCCTGTCCAACCACGACATGGCCCGCAGTGCGGGATTCCTGATGCGCAGCCTGGTGAAAGAAAAGATGGCTGCGGCGCTCTATCTGCTCGCGCCGGGCAGCCCGTTCATCTATTATGGCGAGGAACTGGGCATGACCGGTTCAGGCATTGATGAGAACAAGCGGCTGCCGATGTTCTGGTCGGCTGCAGATCCGGCCGGCATCCCCTGGCCGCCGCCGAAGGCGACGCAAAGCATTGAAGGCATCGCCGGCGCGGACAGCCAGATCACCGATCCGGATTCCCTTTTGAACTACTACCGGAGGATCCTGGCGATCAAAACCCGCTATCCGGGCATCGCCCGCGGCACACCGGCCGCCGCGGATGCCGGCAGCCAGAATGTGGCCGCCCTGGCCATGACCTACCAGGGCAAGACCGTTTATGTGCTGCACAACCTGACCGGCGACCCGCAGACGGTCGCCTGGGCGGCCTTGGCCGGCCGGAAGCTGAAGCTGGCCGATTTTCTGGCAACCGGTGCCGGGACACCGTCAATCGACAGCCAGGCGGTCATTCTGCCGCCTCTGTCCACTGTTATTCTCGAATAGTACCAATCTGACGAGGTGATGCCCATGTTGACACGATCCAGCGGCATACTCCTGCCGATTTCATCCTTACCCGGACCCTACGGCATCGGCTGCTTCGGACCGGAGGCGCTGCGTTTTGCCGAGTCGGCGGCAGCGGCCGGCTTCGCCTACTGGCAGGTCCTGCCGTTCAGCCCGACCGGCTATGCCGATTCCCCATACCAGAGTTTCTCGGCCTATGCCGGCAACCCGTATTTCATCAACCTGGACGACCTGCACAGCCAGGGCCTGCTGACGGCGGATGAGCTGCAGACCGCCCGTTATGCCGGATCGCCGGAACGGATCGATTATGGCTGGCTGTACACGACGCGCGAAAAACTGCTCCGTCGGGCTCATGCCCGGCTGGATGCCGCCGCCCGGAACCGCGTGCGGGCTTATGCGGAAGCGCAAGCCGACTGGCTGGACGAATATGCGCTTTTCCGCACGATCAAAACCCGCCATCACGAGCGCCCCTGGTGGGAATGGCCGGAAGCGGAGCTGCGCAACCACGATGCAGCCGCTTTGGCGGAGATTCGGCGCGAAGTCGGCGAAGAGATCCGCTTCATCGAATTCGTGCAATATGAATTTGACCGCCAGTGGCAGGCGCTCAAGGCCCAGGTCCACCGGATCGGACTGCGCCTGATCGGCGACATGCCGATCTATGTCGCCGGTGACAGCTCCGATGCCTGGGCCAACCGGCAGTACTTCGAAACAGGGGACGACGGTCTGTTCAGCCGGGTCGCCGGCGTACCGCCCGACTATTTCTCGGCCGACGGCCAGCTGTGGGGCAATCCGCTTTACAATTGGCCGGTTCTGGCCGCCGAAGGCTATGCCTGGTGGATCCGGCGCATCCGGGCCGGCCTCCGGATCTTCGACATCCTGCGCATCGACCATTTCCGCGGCTTCGAATCCTACTGGGCGGTGCCGGCAGGGGAGAAGACCGCCCGCTGCGGCGTCTGGGAAAAGGGACCGGCCATGGACCTTTTCCGGTACATTCTGGCTGCGGTTCCCGCGGACGCGATCATCGCCGAAGACCTGGGCGATATCAATGAGGATGTCCGGCAATTTCTGGCCCGGACCGGCTTGCCCGGCATGAAGGTGATGCAGTTCGCCTTCAGCCCGAACCCGGAATCCCGCGATCGGCCGCATGATTACCTGCCGAACTGCGTAGCCTACACCGGCACCCACGACAACACCACGCTGGCCGGCTGGCTGCAGCAGGCGCCGGAACCGGAACTGGAGCTGGTCCGCACTTACTGCGGCTTCACATCGGAAACACCTCTCCGGACAGCCATCGCGGCGGTCATCCGCTGCCTCTGGCAGACCTGCGCCACCCTGACGGTGGTTCCGGTTCAGGATATCCTGGCTCTCGGCGAATCCGCCCGGCTGAACACGCCGGGCACCCTGACCGACAACTGGCTTTTCCGGATGACGGCGGATCAGCTCGATCGTCTGGATTTATCCTCGCTGGGCAAAATGAACGCCGCGTTCCAGCGAGCGCGGCGTCCGGGTCAGTAAGCCGGTTATGGCGGCCAGAGCGGCAGGCAGAACCTACTTGGCCTGGGCTTCAGCTTTCAGAACTTCGTTCGGCAGACCGGTGCAGCCGGGCTTGCCATTCGCATCCAGACCGAGCATCAGGCCGTGCTGGATGGCAGTAGTCGGGCAGACCAGGAGGCATTTGCCGCAGCGCACGCATTTGCTTTGGTCAATAACCGCCAACGGGCCGTCCATGGTGATGGCATCATACTCGCACGCCTTCTGACAACGCTGGCAGCCGATGCAGCCAACTTTGCAGTTCTTGCGGGTCAAGGCGCCCGGCCATTTGTTGCGGCACTTGACTGTATAGGCATTCAGGTTTTTCGGGATGATCCGGATCAGTTGCTTCGGGCAGGTGATCACGCACATGCCGCAGGCTGTGCAGCGCGAACTGTCGATGTGGGCAATGCCGTCAGCCAGGTAGATGGCCTGGAACTGGCAGACGGATACGCAGTCCCCGAAACCGATGCAGCCGTACGTGCAGGAGTTCGGGCCGGAAAAAAGGCCGTGTGCGGCGGCGCAGCCCAGCGTTCCGGAATATT
>JAEXPB010000090.1 GCA_023438965.1 Bacillota bacterium
CATAGGGGTAGTCCGGATTCCATTTGCAGGCCGGCGGGCGCAGCCGCTCGAGGAAAAGGAAGCCTTTACCGACGAAAGCGTCCAACGGGTCGCAGTAAAGCGGATGCTGATCCAGTAACCGGCAATAATTGTCGGTCCAGGCTTTATAGCCGTAGATCGAGCCATTCGGATGGCTGGGCTGCAGCTGAAAATGGAATTCCTCCTGGACGATCAGGCCATAATCATCTTCGTTCGCGCCGCCTTGAACCCGGGCCTTTTCAGCCGTCTGTTCGATTTTGCGCTGGCGCAGCAGTTGGAGACGCTGATCATAGGTGAATTCTTGTGAAGCCGGGAATTGATTGATGAATTGGATCATCGCCTTGCTCCTTCAACTGATCCTGACCGGAATGCCGGCTGTGGACAGTAACCCGGCAATCTCGGCCAGCCGCTGGGGCGGCAGCGGTCTGGCGGCAGCAAAGGGATTATGCCGTCCCAGGCTCTGGTATTTGGCTGCTCCCAAGGGATTGAAATTCAACAGTTCATAATACTGAACCTTGGTCAGTCGGGCCGCCCATTCGGCTATGCGCAGCAGGTTATCCGGCGCATCGGTAACTCCGGGGATAAGCGGTGTCCGGACGATCAGCGGCCGGTCCAGTTTGCTCAGCATCTCGGCGTTGGCCAGAATCCGGCCGTTGTCTGATCCGGTCCAGCGCCGGTGCTCGGACGGATCAATCAATTTGAGATCGAATAAAATCAGGTCAACCTTTTGCAGCAGTTGCATCTGGCAAGGGGAAGGCGGTTGTCCGCCGGTATGCAGATTGGTTTCCAGAGCGACCGCTATGCCAGATGCCTGGCAAGCAGCGGTCAGCTCCAGTGCATAGCCAGCCTGGCAGAGAACTTCGCCGCCAGACAAGGTCACACCGCCGCCGGATTCCGCGTAGTACGCCTGATCTTGCCGGATCTCGCGCATCACGGCATCGACGGACAGCCATTGACCGGACATCACCAGGGATTCAGCCTGGCAAACTGCCGCGCAGCGACCGCAGTGCCGGCAGCGGGACCGATCCAGCACCCGCCGGCCGGCGGCAAAGCGCAGGGCGCCATTGGGGCACACAGCCAGGCATTGCCGACAGCCGATGCATTGTTTCGGATAATCATGCAATTCCGGTCCGGTCTGGATTGTTTCGGGATTGTGGCACCAGGCGCAGTGCAGATCACAACCCTTGAAAAACACCGTCGTACGGATACCGGGACCGTCATTTAGGGCAAAACGTTCGATTTCGGTAAGTAGTCCCTGGCTGGTCTGCTTCATGGTTCACCAGTCTCGCTATCCGGAATATCGATCCATTCCCCGCCGTTTTTCGCACTGGTGTACATGGCGTCCAGAACATAGCGGGAACGACGGCCGGGATTAAAATCAAGGACCAGCCGATCCTGGGTCCGGATGCACCAGGCGAAATTATCGCTGGCTTGCTGCCACTGACGCGGCACCGGGTAAGGTGCTGTTTCCGACCACTGCCCGTCCGACCACCAGTAGATATGATCACCTTCAGGCCCGCCCTGGCATAGCACATAGGCACCTTGGGTGCCATGAACGTCGATCCGGGTATACCAGGAAGAAGCCGGATAGGAAGTAGTGGAAGCAATCCGGGCAATGCAGCCGTTGCGATATTCCCATTGGGCGATACCGATATCTTCCGCTTCAATCGCATGCGTTTGGGTAGCGATGCTGGCCTTGACCCGTTGCGGCATGCCCAGGACGGTGATCAGCCGATCAATCTCATGGATGCCTTGATTGCTGAGTGCACCGCCGCCGTCATATTGCCAGGTTCCCCGCCAGCCGCCGTTTTCACGGTAATATTCGGCACTCCGGCAGATATTCAGGCTGACATTGGCATACAGGATTTGACCGAACCAGCCTTCCTGCGCAGCCTTCTGCAATTCCGACAACGGTCCGCGGAAATGCAGGTCGAAGTCCATGCCCAGCAGCAGGCCTTTTTCTTTGGCTAAAGCGATAACCCGGTCGCAGTTTGCCGTATTGGCGTCCATTGGTTTGGTCATCAGGACATGCTTGCCGGCTTTGAGGCATTCTTCGGCAACGGTGCCGTGCAGGCCGGTCGGGGTGACGACATAAACGGCTTCCACCTGCGGATCCTGCAGGAAGACCTGCAGGTCTTCGCTATAGGGCACCCCGAATTGCTCGCCGACTTCCATGGCAAGTTGCTGGTTGATGTCGCAGACACCGGCCAGCTTGATGCCGGAGGTAGCCTGGATTTGCCGGACCCGTGTCTTGCCCATGCCCAGGCCGACGACCACCATGCGTACCGGATCTTCCGCATAGGGACGCCGGAAAAGCTGCCGGACGGCCAGCGCGGTCTTCATGTCCGCCGGTGCTGCTGACGGCCAGACTTTCCGGATCGCCTGAATGCAATGGACAGTCGCCTCTTGATGGCTCAGCGGGCTGGCGGCCGGATTATGGGTTTCGATCGAAATCGGCAGATGCTTGCCGGTTACGGCAACACCAGCCAACACACGATCCCACGGAACCTTCTTGTTTGGGATTTCCGGCAGGATGCCCCGGGCCTTTACATGGAGCATATTGGCATACTTCAGGCAACGCTCAAAGTAGGCAATGCAATCACCCTGTGCTTCCGGCAGGGTTTCAAAGTTATTGGATACGTCCCAGGCCAGGCCCCAGCCGGGAACATTGAGGGCTTCGAGCAACGCGATGACTTCGCCCGGTGATTGCCCGCAGTTTTCAAATCCAAGCATCAAGCCGGCGGCCCGGGCTCGTTCGGCGATCGGATGGAACAATTCCAGCACCTGGCTCATTTCGTCCGGCCGCACATTGAGCTGTCCGAAAAGCGGTTCCTGGTCGGTATGCTGCCAGTAGTTAAAGGAACGGACCAACCGGCAGTCCAGGATATCGGCCGCCCGGATGATGCCTTCCAGCTTTTCAGACTCCCGCTTCTGCCGGTCACTGTCCGGTTGATTGATTTTGCACAGCGAAGCTTGAATAGCGCCGGTTTTCATACCGTAGCGGTTGAGCAGGGATTTTAGTGCTTTCAACTCGTCGACCGTCAGGTTCTCGATCGCTTTGCCGTAAATGCGGGAACGGAAATCAACATATTCCAGCCCTTGTTGGGCAAAAAAGGGTATGGCTTCCTGGACATCCAGATAGAGTTCATCGGAAAATACTGATAAAAACATAGTCACTCCCAGCCTTTGCCTGCGGTTGCCGCGGCTGCTGCACAGCCCGAGGCAACCTGAAGCAAAGACCCGGAGGTTATGGGACAGCCCATCTCCCCCGGGTCCTGCTTGCTCTTATTTAGCCTTTCAGCCAACGATCGTAGGCGGCCTGATAGACGGCGGCATACTTGTCGATATTCATCTTCTTGAGATCAGCGATATAGCTGTCCCAGGTGGACAAATTGCGTTCGCCGGTAATGAAATTAACAATGTTCTCGTTGAGATAGGTTTGAATGTCATTGGCATAGCTGCTCAGGCTGGTGCTTTCC
>JAEXPB010000330.1 GCA_023438965.1 Bacillota bacterium
CGACAACCAGCAGTTCCTCGCCGGCCAGACGATTCTGACCCAGGAGTTCCTGGATGACCCGTGCCTTGGAACAGCTCGCTTCGTGCGGCGGCGCGCCGGCGATGGTGCGGAAAAAGCCCGCCAGACCCAGGACCGCCGCCTCCTGCCGGACATCGGCCTGATCCGTGCCGCTGGCCACGTATAGGTCCACGCCCCTGGCCGCCAGCGCCGACAGCAAGTCCCGGCTGCCAGCCAGCAGGTATTGATCGGCCCGCCGCGGATCCTGTTCGACCGCCGCCCGGCGCTGCGCCACCATCTGCATCAGCCGGCGGTTGTATTCATCCTTGTATGTCCAGGGATCCGGAGCCGGGCGCCCTTGCGCCTGCACCTGCTCCGCCAGCCACTGCATCTGGAAGATGGTCTGAATGCCGGTGGATGCATCGATGTAGGCGGCTACTGTCCGGGCGGTCGAACCGTCGTCGGGGCGCCCGTCGCCCAGGATCTCGATCATCAGCGGCGCCATGATCGATTCCCAGCCGCAGCGCAGCGTGGAAAGCGTGCCGTCAAAATCAAAAAGCACGGCCCGGACCGGTTTGCGGTCCGATGCCAGAGGGGTCAGAATTTCCATGCGTGTCCTCCGGTTTGATTTGACTTTAGCATATGTTAAATCATTTAACATGTCAAGACGAGATATTGCTTTTCCGACAGGAATGCTGACTGGTTCAAAAACAGCAGTTGTCGGATGCCGGTCGTGCGCCGACTGGCGATATGGGACAACCGGGCCGGTTGTGATAAAATGAACAGCGCTGGCGCCATGAGAACAACGGGAGCCGGAATGTGAGGCGGATAACAAATGGCAAAACTACTCCAACCTTTGCTTATTAATCGGATGCGGCTGCATAACCGGCTGGTCATGCCGCCGATGGGCATCGGCAAGGCCACTGTTGACGGTCATGTCACGGCAGATATTCTGGCGCATTATGACCAGCGAACCCGCGGCGGCGCTATTGGCCTGGTGATTGTCGAATACAGCTATGTCAATCCAGCCGGTCGTTCCGATCCGCGGCAACTATCCGTGGCCGACGATGCGGCGATACCTGGTTTACGCGAATTGGCGCAGACGATCCATCACAATGGTTCGAAATGCGTTGTCCAGATCAACTACGGCGGCGGTGCCGCACCGGCTGACTTGGCGCCGGAGGCCATCACAGCGATTGTGCATGATTTTGCTGCCGCAGCCGGCCGTGTCAAGGCTGCGGGATTCGACGGCGTGGAGATCCACGCCGCCCATGGCTTTCTGCTGAGCCGCTTCTTCTCGCCGCTGACCAACCAGCGCAGCGATGAATACAATGGCGACGTCCGGCAGCGCAGCAAATTGCATCGGGCGGTCATCGCAGCGACCCGTGCAGCTGTAGGTCCGGATTTCCCGATTTTGATCCGATTTGGCGCCTCGGATCTGGCTGAAGGCGGCGCCACGCTTGAGGAGGGCCAGAAAGCGGCAAGCAGTTTTGTCGAAGCCGGCGCCGACGCGCTGGACATTTCCCGCGGCTTGCTGCTGCCGGGCACACCCGGGTTATCCGGCCCGGGCTACCTGGCCCATTTGGCCCAGGCGATCAAGTCGGCAGTCACCGTTCCGGTCATCACGACCGGCGGCGTCCGGGATGCGGCAGCGGCCGAGCGAATTTTATCCCAAGGGAAAGCCGACCTGATCGGCGTTGGCAAGGCCATTCTGCAGAATCCGGACTGGGCTCGCCAGACAATCGAATTCTGGCAGCAGGCCGAAGCGGCCCGCTGGCGCGAATATGTTTCCAATGTGGTTGTTGGAACCGGGCATAACCAAATCCGCCGCTGGACAAAACCGGATGTCCTGACTTGCCGCAGTTATTTCCGGGTCAAGTCAGCCGGCATGCATCGCTGGCGTTTCTGGTTTTCGAATACGGTGGACAGCACCTTCGCACAGGGCGAACAAGCCTGGGCCAACCGGACCGGCGGCAGCTGGCAGATCCGGCAGGCCAATGTGGCAGTCAGTGCCCGGGCAGACGGATCACTCCAGCCAGAGACACTGCTGCCGGTTCTTTTTGACGGACATGAATCCCGGACGGTCGATCCGGATGAGCGATTCTGGAGCGATGAAGTGACTTTGACCGTACAGCCGGACGAATACCTGGTCTTTTCCTGGAGCATTGCCGTCGGCCAGGCTGACGACCGGGTGCCGTTCACGCCGGACAGCCAGATCCCCTGCTATGTGGCGGCCGGTGATGTGGCCGCGGCACCGGAAAGCAGTTGCTTTACTTTCAATGTCGACTGCCCCAAGCCCGATCTGCTGGCTGTCGCCCGACCGGTCCGCAAACGGATTGGCTTCGTTGGCGACTCGATTACCCAAGGCTGCGGTACCCGCAACGATTATTATGAACAATGGGCGGTGCGGATCGGCCAGGGCATCGGGGCCGAATACGCCGTCTGGAATCTCGGCCTGGGTTACGCGCGTGCGGCCAATGCCGCCAGTGACGGCGCCTGGCTGGCCAAGGCCAAGCATTGTGATGAAGTGAACATCTGCCTGGGCGTCAATGATCTGTTGCATGAGAATCGCAGCGCCGAGGCGATCCTGGCCGATCTGGCGCAGATCATCCGGATCCTGAAAGCCAGCGGTGTAAGCAGCATCATCCTGCTGACCGACCCGCCCTTTAACTTTACCGAAGAGCGGGAGCAGAACTGGCGCCGGCTGAACCAGATTATCCGGACCCAACCGCCGGCCGGCGTCGACCGGGTCTTCGACATCGCCGCAGTCCTGTCACGGCCGGCACCGAACGAGAACCTTTCCCGCTTCGACCCGCACCCTGGCGGCGACGGCGGCGCGGCGGTCGCCGCGGCCT
>JAEXPB010000118.1 GCA_023438965.1 Bacillota bacterium
TGACGGCTTTCGTTGTGGTCATGCTCCTGGTCATGCTGCAGGCGATCAAGCTGGTCGGCAGCCGCAGTTCCCGCTATTTCCGGCTGCAGCAGAAAAGCCTCGGCGAATTGAACGGCCTGGTCGAGGAGATGATCATCGGCCAGAAAGTGATCAAGGTTTTCAATCATGAAAACGAGGCAGTCGACGAGTTCAAGGTCAAGAACGACGCTTTGCGTCAAGCTTCGACCAATGCGCAGACTTTTAGCGGCATTCTGATGCCGATCATGGGCAATCTTTCCTATGTCCTGTATTCACTAATTGCCATGGGCGGCGCCATCATGGCGATTAACGGCCGGCTGGACATCGGCTCGATCGCGGCTTTCCTCCAATATGTCCGTTCGTTCACCATGCCGATCACCAATATTGCCAATCAGTTCAACAACCTGCTGTCCGCGCTGGCCGGCGCCGAACGGATCTTTGATGTCCTCGACCAGCCGGCGGAAGTCGATACCGGTCGGGTGACGCTGGTGCGGGCGACGGAAGACGCAACAGGCGTCTGGCAGGAGCTGCCGGACGCGGCCACCGCCGGCGTGGCTTCGGCTTGGGTCTGGAAAATCCCGCAGGCGGATGGATCCAACGAGTTGCGGCCGCTGCGCGGCGATGTCCGCTTCCAGTCGGTCACCTTCGGCTATGTGCCAGAGAAAGGGGTTCTCAAATCGGTTACCCTCTTTGCCAAGCCGGGTCAGAAAATCGCTTTCGTCGGTTCGACCGGAGCCGGCAAGACGACGATCACCAACCTGATCAACCGTTTTTATGAGATCCAGGACGGCTCGATCACCTACGACGGCATCGAACTGCGTGATATCCGCAAGTCCGACCTGCGCCGGGCGCTGGGCATGGTCCTGCAGGATGTGCATCTGTTCAAGGGCACGATCCGCGAGAACATCCGTTATGGCAAACTCGACGCCACCGACGAGGAGATCGAACGGGCCGCCCGGATTGCCAATGCCCATGGCTTTATCATGAAACTGCCGCAGGGTTACGATACTCCGCTGGAAGCCGATGGCACCAACCTTTCCCAGGGTCAACGGCAGCTCTTGTCAATCGCCCGGGCTGCAGTCGCCGATCCGCCGGTCCTGATTCTCGACGAAGCAACCAGCTCGATCGACACCCGAACCGAGCGCCAGATTGAACGCGGCATGGACCAGCTGATGCATGGGCGGACCACACTGGCAATCGCCCACCGCTTGTCGACGGTGCGCAATGCCAATGCGATCATGGTCCTGGAAAACGGCGAAATTATCGAACGCGGCGACCATCAGGACCTGATCGGCCAGCATGGCCGGTACTATCAACTGTATACGGGCCTCAGCGAACTGAGTTGATTTGAACCTGTTCAATCGGACAAGCCAAGGTCAGGTGCCAAGACCGCGCGGGAGTTTCCCGGATCATTTCCGGCTGTATTGCCTGATCCAGTCCTCCTGGGAGATGGTTTCGGCATTCGGATAGGTCGCGCTGCGCCACAAGATCAGGCTGCCATCTGCTTTCTCTTCCAGAAAAAGCAGCAGGTTGTCGGTGAAGCCGAGACCGTAGGTGCGGATCTTGCCGGCGCGCAACAGTGTCGCCTGGCCAGCCGGGCTGATTTGCCATAAGCCGCGGTTGTCGAGGCCATAACAATAGCCGCTGCTGTCGCATATCAGCTGACTTAGCGGGAAATCGATCAGACGGATAGCGGGTTCGTCACGCAGTGCCTGGTAAAACACACCCTGCCTGTTCGCGTAGCAAACTGCTGCGCCAGCCGGCGCCACTGCAGTCGTATATTGATCAGCCCAATATTGAACGGGATGTTTGGCATCGTCCAGACTCAGACGTCCCAAACCCGAACCGTCCAGGAAATAAAGCCCGGTGCTGTCGATTTCAAACCAGGTCACACCGCTCCGAACCGTTTGGCCGGACAGGTCCAGCCGACCGTCCGGCCTGAGGATGACCAGCTGGCCTTGCCAGATGCGCAGCCGGCTGGCCGGGCCCGGATCGACAATCGCTGTCTCGACGGATGCGCTTATATCGGTCAGGCGGTCCAGCTTCCAGCTCTTCAGATAATTTTCGCTGGTCAGCTGGCTGCCGCCCAGTCGAATGACCTGTCCGGCTCCGTTGATCAGATAATAGTGGTCCTCCCACAATTGCAGATCGCTGACCGGACCGCGCGCGGCCAGGACGCGATTGCCCAGGTACAAACCGCCGCTCAGATAGAACTCGCGATTGCCGGCCAGGTCGATGTAGGCGTCGGCCAGCCATTGGCCGCCTTGACCGCTGCCGGCCAGATTGGTCTGGAACTGGAAACCGCTGATCAAAAAACCATTACCGGCGGAATTGAAAACCACCTGCGCCTGCGCGCTGCCGCTGCTGCCCGGCAAGGGCTGCAAGGCGGTCGTCAGCTCTTGCGCTGCGAGTGCGGTTAAACCGCAAATGACCAGCTGATTGTCCGGGCCCAGAACAAAGCGGATCAGCGAGCCATCATCCAGAACCAAGGCATAATGCCGGCTGCTGCTGCCGGCATTGCCGGCGGCGGCGGATCGAATCGTCGTGGCATCGAGCAGGCCGGCGATCCGGTTGACCTGATCAGCCTGGACCAGGCGTCCGAGCTCCTGGTCATTCTGCGGATTATAACTGATCACGGCCCGGGCGCGGCTGCCAATGCCGACCAGATCGCCGACCTTGCCGCTGACCGTTTCCCGATCATATTCGTGCTGAAAAAGATAGATCGTGCCGTCGGCATCGCGGGCGCCAACCCGAAAAGCAGGCTTGAAGCCAGCCAGGGAGCGGATCTCCGTACCTTTGGCCAAGATGGTCGAAACAACCAATTGGTCCGGATTGGCCGGCGCCTTGGTAAACTCGTCTGCATACCGGAAATCAACAGTAGCCAGTACATCGCCAAGCGCCGGCGCTGCCGAGGCGGACTTGTCTGCCGGGATCGTGTCATAGACGACATAGCGTTGACCGCGGATGCTGACCATGGCGATCATATCGGCCAGAGAGGAACCGCCGGAGGAAGGGATGGGATTTGTGCCGTTGCTTGCCGGTTCGGAGCCGGAGGCCGAAGGATCAGAGACAGCGGCCGGTCCGGTCGCAGTTCCCGCGGGGCCCGTTCCGGTTACCGAGGCTGTTGAAGAAGGCTGTACCGCGGTGAACAGACTGTGCAGCCAGCCCTGGCTGAGGGCGATTCCCGGCAGGAGGACGAGGACCAGCAACGCGGCAGCCAGTCCGCTGATCAAACGCCTGGTCTGCTGGCGCCGTCGCTGTCCGGCGGCAAGGACAATCCGCTGCCAGGCCAAAGCCGGATCGGGCAAAGGCAGCTGGTTCAGCCCCCGATCCAACCGACTGCGCCACTGTTCGCGGATTTCCGGATTTTCCAGGTCACGGACCGACTGAGCAGCATCGCCCCGGCGGAAGTGAAATAATTTGAATTTATACATGCATGATTCATCCTTTCGTATCACAGTGACAGGACTCGCTGCAATTCTGCCCTGGCCCGCCGGACCCTTCCGGCTACTGTTCCCGGCGGACGGCGCAGCAGTCGGGCTGTCTCGGCCAGCGTGAAGCCGAGATAATCGTGCAGCAGAAAGCTGACACGCAGATCGTTGTCCAGCCGGAGCACAGCCTGGACCAGATCGGCTTGTGCGTGCGGAGCATCGTCCGGGCACCCGGCTGACGGCAGGTCGCCGACATCCTCGATACTCTCGCTGCGCTGGCGGCTGGCCGAATTCAGTTCGTCCCGACACAAATTGGCCACGGCGATCATCAGGTAGGACCGTTCTTTACCGGGCTCCAATTCCGGCCGGCGCAGAAGTAACCGGACAAAAACCTCCTGGCAGATGTCCTCCGCAGCGGTGTGATTGCGTAAATAGAGCCAGGCGACGCGGATCATGGATGCCTGGTGCTCGTTATATAGTGCTTCCCAGTCCAATGGCGCTCCTTTCGCTGCAGCGAATTCTACTCTAGAAACGAATCAAAATGGCTTTTTTATCATGTCTGATTTCTTTTCATTATCTCTTTTTTGAGCCGCTGCAAGCAAGGGAAAATATCAAAGTCTAGCGGGATCGCTGCATTTCGCCGCTAAGGGCAATTTGGATCGACGGTATCGTCCCAACGAATTTCGAGAAAAGCAAAAAATCGTTTGCCGAACGGTAAACGATTGGCCGATAACCGATCGCCCGACTGGTCAGACCTGGCTCTTGAAGCGATGCCGGACCGGCGAGGAGAGAACCAGCAGCGTCTGGGTGCTGCCGAATTTCTGGGCTTTGCGGACAAAATCGTCCAGTTGGGCGATCGAAGGGACATTAACCGTGGCGACCATCGAGTAAATGCCGGTGACATGGTGGCATTCCGTGACACAGGATTGTTCGCGGGCAAACTGGATGAAATCCGCCTGGAGCTGCGGTTTGATGGTCAGGGTGACAATGGCCTGGATCAGATTGCCGACCTTCTCGGGATTGACGATGGCCTGGTATCCTTCAATGATGCCCTGTTCTTCCAGCCGGGTGATGCGCACGGTGATCGCCTGCGGGGACAAATGGACGGCCTCGGCGATCCGGCGAACCGGCAGGCGGCCATTCAGACTCAATAATTCAAGGATTTTGCGATCCAAATCATCCATATCCCGGTCAGCCTTTCGGTGTGGATTCGATGATGAAGTCAATAAGCTTATCTTGCCGAATTGCCGGGTGTTTGTCAATGCAGCCGGAACGGCGGCCGCCAGCGAGCCGTCAATCAGGGCCAGATGCCGACCGCTGCCGGCCCGGTCAACCGCTGCGCATCGAGCAGATTATCCAGACGGCCGGCGTCAACCAGATGTTCCTGCTCAGCTATCTCCCGGACGGATCGGTTTTCGCTCACGACGCGCTTGGCGACATCCGACGATTTCTGGTATCCGATCACCGGCGCCAGCGCGGTCGCCAGGGCGGCGCTGTGATCGAGCAGTTCACGGCAGCGTGCCTGGTTGGCCGTGATACCCTGGATGCAATGGCGGTCCAGGGTGGCGATGCCGTTTCGCAGCATCGTGATGTCGCTGAAAAGGTTGTCGAAAAGGATCGGCTCGAAGGCGTTCAATTCCAGCTGACCGGCTTCGGCAGCCAGTGTAGCGGTGACATCGTGGCCGATGACGGCGAAGGCGATCTGGTTGACGACTTCGGGGATGACCGGATTGATCTTGCCCGGCATGATCGACGAGCCGTTCTGGCGCGCCGGCAGCGTGATTTCACCCAAGCCGGCCTTGGGGCCGGAGGCAAGCAGGCGCAGGTCGCTGGCCATTTTGGACAGGGTTGCGGCACAGCCGCGCAGCGCGGCCGACAGCGCCAGCAAGCCGTCGAGGTTTTGCGTCGCGTCAATCAAATTGTCCGCCGGATGCAGTTTCAATCCGGTCAGCTGATTGAGCGTCGGCACGATCCGCGCCAGATAGCGCGGATCGGCGTTGATGCAAGTGCCGATCGCGGTGCCGCCGAGATTAACCGTTCGCAGCGCCGGCAATTCGGCTTTCAAGCGGCCGGCGGCACGGCGCAGCGTGGCATGCCAGGCCTGGAATTCCTGGCCCAGCCGGATCGGCACCGCGTCGGACAGCTGGGTCCGCCCCAGCTTCAACACGGCGTCAAATTCCCGGGCTTTACCGGCGAGCGACCGGTTCAGGCCGGCCAAAGCGGCGATCAGGCCCGGCAAGAGCTTCAGCAGCGCCATGCGGCCGGCGGTGGGGTAAACGTCGTTGGTCGATTGGCTCATATTGATCTGATCATTGGGATGGATCACCTGGTAGGAGCCTTTAGCCTGGCCCATGATTTCCAAAGCCCGGTTGGCGATGACTTCATTGACGTTCATATTGGTCGAAGTACCGGCGCCGCCCTGGATCGCGTCGACGCAGAAAGCTTCCCGGCAACGGCCGGAAAGAAGATCGTCGCAAGCCTGGATGATTGCTCCGGCACGTCTTCTGTCCAGCAAGCCAATCTCCTGGTGAACCACAGCGGCGGCCTTTTTGATTTCGATCAGCGAATCGGTCAGCACCGGATGGACGATCCGGCCGGATATCGGGAAATTTTCCTGAGCCCGCACTGTATGGACGCCATAATAAGCGTCGGCCGGAACCGGGCACGAACCAATAGAATCATTTTCAATCCTGTACATGGTATTTTTCCCCCTGCAGCATCAAGATATGGACAAGCGGATCTTAACATGCGGCCGACAGCTGCAAAGCAAGAGCAGGCAAGTTTTCATTTAGTGCGGTCATCCGGCGCCCGTACCGCAGAAAATGCTGTCCAGGGTGCCGGACGAGCCTCCAGCCGGCGTCGGGATGACTCGCTGACGATTGATCGCAGACGAGATGACAGGCGTCCGGCAATGAATGAAACCGTAAAGAATTATCAAAA
Source organism: Bacillota bacterium (assembly GCA_023438965.1). Classification (GTDB taxonomy): domain Bacteria; phylum Bacillota; class Clostridia; order Saccharofermentanales; family UBA5734; genus UBA8949. Next base: position 6,390 of record JAEXPB010000118.1, read on the forward strand.
AGAAATTAAATAGCAATATATGAGAAAGCATAATTGACGATATCGAAAATCAGTTGTAAAATCAGGGCGAAATCTGTTAATTGGCCGGATCGAGGAAACGCTTATGGATACGATTTCATTCGCTGCTGTCGGCGATTGTCTGATCACCCGGCGCCTGGCCCAACCTGCGGTCGCCAGGGCAACCATCCGATCCTTGATCGGCCAGGCCGAGGTTCGCTTTGCCAACCTTGAGGTGACCGTGCACCAGGGCGAAGGCGTTCCTCATGCCTGCTCTGGCGGAACCTGGGCGATGACGACACCGGATGTTCTCGATGATCTCGCGGCATATGGCTTCAATATCCTGTCCACCGCCAACAACCATGCGTTGGACTATTCGGAGCCCGGCCTGCTGGCAACACTGCTGCATCTCGATGAACGGCAGATCATCCATGCCGGCACAGGCCGGGATCTGGCCCAGGCGGCGGCACCGCGCTATCTGGATTGTCCGTCCGGACGTGTCGCGTTGATTGCCCTGACCACGACGGCCTCTGAAACCTGGGCAGCCGGCGAACAAAGGCGGGACGCCGCCGGCCGGCCGGGTGTCAACCTTTTACGAACCAAGACGGTTTATCAGATCCTGCCGGACCAGTTGGACCAGTTGCGGCAAATTGCCGCGGCGACCGGGATTAATGCCTATCCGGACCTGATGGTTGAAGAAGGATTCCGCAAGGCGGTCCCGACCGGCGAATTCGGATTTGGCGAGTTGTTTTTCCAACCCGGCAGCCAACCCGGCGTGCGGATCACACCCCGAGAACGCGATGCCCGGCGGATCATGACCGCCATTGCCGAAGCGGAGCGGCAGGCTGATCTGGTCGTCGTCAGCATCCACAGCCATCAGATGCGGGGCGGCGACAAGTCTGCACCAGCCGATTTTCTAAGCGAATTCAGCCGTCAGTGCATCGATGCCGGCGCGCATGCGGTGATCGGCCACGGCCCGCATATTCTGCGCGGCATCGAGGTTTATAAAGACCGGCCGATCTTCTACAGCC
>JAEXPB010000123.1 GCA_023438965.1 Bacillota bacterium
ACTCTTTCACGCGAGGACATTTGCCGGTCTGGTCGCGGCTCCGGACATTTCTTTTTGGTTCGCATGTCAGCGTTCACCCCTTGATGGCGCCGACCATGACGCCCTTGACGAAATACTTCTGCAGGAAGGGATAGATGGTCAGGATAGGGACCGTGGCGATGATGATCGTTGCATATTTGATCGTTTCGCCGACCGAATTGGATGTGCCGCTGGCGATGCCGATCAGCATCGAGTTGTTGTCGTTGATGATCAGGATTTCGCGCAAGACAATCTGCAGGGGGTAGAGCACGCGATCCTGCAGGAAAATCGAAGCGTTGAACCAGGCGTTCCAGCGCGAGACACCATAAAACAAGGTCATAACGGCGATAACCGGCATAGACAAGGGAATGACTATTTTAGTCAGGATGACCCAGTCATTGGCGCCATCGATCTTGACCGATTCTTCAATGCCATAGGGGATGGCTTGAAAGGAGGTGCGCATGATGATCAGGTTGGTCGTCTCGATCGCCACCGGGAAAATGACGGCCCACCGGGTATTGATCAGGTTCAGCCGCTGAACGACGAGAAAGAGGGGGATCAGACCGCCGCTGAAGAACATCGTGAAGACGATGATGAACATGATCTGTTTTTTCAACAGAAGCGCCTTGCGGGACAAGCCGTAGGCGCCCAGGATCGTCAAGGCCAGGTTGACCAGCGTGCCGACGACCACATAGAACAGGGTGTTCAGGTAACCGGTGGCGATCATTGGATTGAGCAGGACGCGGGCATAAGAATCCAGGGTGAAACCCAGCGGATAAAGAACAAGCCCCTGATGCTGCATCATCTGCGCCGAATCGCTGATAGAGGCGAAGAAGACATAAAGCAGCGGGTACAGGCACAAGACCGCCACCAGGGTCAATAATGTCAGGGTCACCCCGGTGAACAGATATTCACCGGCACTGCGGTTTCGGATTGTTCCGGCATGACTCATGTAAATCCCACCTGTCTTTACTAGTTTTTTCTACCATAAACTAGTTTCCTGCAGCCGCTTGCTTATTTTATTAGCCCCGATTAACAAGATGAAATTAACGGCCGAATTGAACAGCCCGACCGCGGTACTGTAGCTGTAGTTCATCTGCAGGATGCCTTTACGGTAGACAAAGGTCGAAATGATGTCCGCAGTCTCGTAGGTGCTGGTGTTGTACAGCAGCAGGACTTTCTCAAATCCGACGCTCATGATGCTGCCGACGCGCAGGATCAGCAGGATGACAATCGTCGGCAGGATGCACGGTAATTCAATATGGATTATCCGGTGCCAGCGGCCGGCGCCGTCGACAGCCGCGGCATCGTACAACTCCACATCCGCGGCGGACAAAGCGGCGATATAGATGATCGAATTCCAGCCCATATGCTGCCAGACATCACTGCTGATGTAGATGGTCCGGAAGTATTCCGGGGTGCTCAGGAAGAGAATCTGCGTCCCGAGGTTCTGGTTCAGAAGACCCTTGGCAGACAGAAAATCCAGGAGCATGCCGCAGATGACCACCGTCGATATGAAATGTGGCAGATAGGATAAGGTCTGGACAGTCTTCTTGAAGTGCAGGGCCTTGATTTCATTTAATACAATGGCAAAGAGAATCGGAATCGGGAAACTGAAAATCAGGCCATAGATGCTGAGCAGCAAGGTGTTCCGCAGGGTACGGACGAAATAATAGCTGGTGAAGAAATCGTTAAACTGCTGAAAACCGACCCATCGGCTGCCCAGGATGCCTTCCGCGGGCGAGAAATCCTTGAAAGCAATCAGCGCGCCGTACATCGGGGCATAATGAAAAATCAGGTAGAAAGCCAGAACCGGCAACAGCTTGACATAGACATTCTGATTTCGGATCAGATCCTGTTTCAATTTGAGGAGCGGGGAAGATTGAGCGACGATAGGCGTTCTGCTTTTCAGGGCTTCGGCCGGATAGCGGATCTGTTCATTGTCCATAAGCTAACCAGCACACTCCTTTCCCAAAGATGAATCATTGATCCGTGCGCCCGGGCTTGGCGCCGCAGGCGCACGGATCAAAGACGAAAGGCGATTATCTGGCCAAATATTTATCCAGGGCTTTTTGTTCGATGGCAATGGCCTGATCCAGGTTCATGTTCTTGATTGTGGTTACATATTGGTCGAATGCATCGATAGATTGCTGACCCATGACCATTTTGGTCACCGATTCCGTGACATAGGTGTTGACTTCGCTGAGGATGTTCGCGATCTTCTGGCTGTCTTCGGAACTCGGCGAAACCGGCGGCATCTGGGTGCTGTTTTTCGCTTTGGACCATTCGGCCAGGGCGGCATTCTGCTGCGGCCAGACTAGCAGGAGTTCCCAGAAATGCTCATTTTCCATGAACGGACCGCCGCTCGTGACATGGGTCCGGGCGGAAAGGGCATCACCGAGGCTCAAGCCATTGGGGTCCTTGATCAAAGTGTCTGTATAATGGATCGAACCGTCGGCCATCTTGTAATAGGTAACCCCTTCGATACCATAATTGACCAGTGTGTTGCCTTCTTTGCCATAGAGGTAGTCCAGCCATTGGGCCGACAGTTCCGGATGCTTGTTGGCGGAGGTGATCGCTGTGCCGGTGCCGACGACGAGACTCTCGGCGCCGCACAGGACATTGTTGTCCCCGGCGGTCTTCAAGGCGGGAACCACGGTTCCGATCAGGGTATAATCCTTGTTTGCCTGTTTCAGGATGGTGGTGTAGGCGCCAAGGTTGCCGCTGCAAGAACCAAAATAGGATCCGGCCAGATTGCCGGTGATCTTGGCCTTGAAGCTGTTGCCGTCGGTAGCCGCAAAGTCCGGATCGATCAAACCTTCCTTGTACCATTGCCGCATGACAGTCAGCCATTC
>JAEXPB010000131.1 GCA_023438965.1 Bacillota bacterium
GCCACAGTTCGGGCATTGCATCGGTCATATCCTCCTTGGTCAAACCAATCCGTATCCTGTCTATCAGTTTAGGCCAACTGCAGTCCGATTTCAATCCTGCCCGGGCTTTATCCCTCCGGTTGATTCAATTGCATTCGGCGGTCAACGGACCGGCCAATTCCTGCAGGAAGAACAGCTTACCCGGCAAGGTCGGCATGAACGACGACGGCACCCACTTGTCCGGCCCATAGCGCAGGGTCATCCAGAGCGACAGTCCCTGCCATTGCATGCCGCGCCCCAGGGCGCCGTCGCAGCCGCCGATAATGCGATCGGACTGCAGGAAAAGACCCGGACCGATTGTATTGGCGCGGCAGGGAACCAAAGTCGTCCGGCTCTTGAAGCTGGTAATCGCGTTCTGCTCGATGGTCAGCGGATGCAGGCGGGCGCCCAGGCGGTGGGTTTGCCGACGCCAATCCGCCAGGTCGGCAAATTCTGCGGCAAAATGCGGCTCCCAGAAGGCGATGTGGCACATCCGGCCAATGCCGAAAACCGTGATCAGCCGGGCGCCGGCCGCTTTCAGGCGGGTGATTTTCTCCGCATAGGCCGGCAGGTTGTCCCGCGTGGCGAAATTGCGTTGACCAGCCGGCACGGTCAGATCACCGAGCGGCCCGTAAAAGGCTTGTTGCATGGCATTCTGGAAGGCTGCCGGGTGGTCAGCCGGCAGCGTGTTGCCGTCGCCGTCGCTCCATTCGTCCATATTGAAGCCCCAGACATGGGTGCAGGAAGTCTGCCAGGCGCGCAGGAAATAGACCGCCCAGCGGTACATGCCCATCGGTCCGACCGGGAAGATGAACGCCAGCTGCCGGCCGGCGGCCTGCGCATTCCGGATCTCCAGGGCGATCTCATGCCCCATCATCATGTCAAAATCCGACACATTCGTGCAGGCCACCGGCTGGAAACCGGCATGCCACCAGGGCATCCTGGCTGTAATTTCCGCCGGGTCGTGCGCGCAGCAGGCGTCAATCCTGGCCATATCCCAGCCGGCGGGATAAAAGCCTTCGAGCAGGGAACCTTGAACAGTGTCGAGAAAGTCCATCACTTGTTCCTCCTTCAATATCGGGTATCATCCTGTCGGTTAAATACTCAGGGCAGCAAGCGGCTGGCCGGCAGCCGCGGCCAGGCCCGGCAGAGCCGGAAGCCTTCGGCAAATGTGCAGCCGCACTGCAGGCCGCGGAAGCGGGCGCAAACCCGAACAAAATCGGCGAAATCAATGCCGTCGTGGTCGCGCATCCAGCGAAGCTGGCTGTCATGCTGCTCCAGGGCCGCGATCTTGCGTTCTGCCGCCGCGGTGATGTCGACATATTCTTCCGGCAGGAAGCCGACGCCGGCCAGGGTGTCCATATAGTACAGCGGGACAATCGGTACGGCGGGGCCGGACGCATAATGCGGCACGCTGGCCGAAAAGCTGGCGTCAAAAGTCAGATTGCTCGTCTCGACATGGTCTTTCATATAATCGTCGGGACTGTGCGTGATGATCACATCCGGCCGGCAATCCCGGATGACTTCGACCAGCCGGATAACCGCTGCCTGGTCATGCGAGTCTACTTCCAGGTCGGCGACATCGATCAGGACCAGCTCGGCGCCGATGATCGCCGCGGCAGCTTTAGCCTCGTCCCGGCGGATCACCCGCAATTCCGCGGGCGGGATGACCGCATGGCCGCGATTGCCATTGGCAATCAGGCACATCGTCACCCGGGCCCCGGCGTCGTGATAGCGGGCCAGCGTGCCGCCGCAGCCGATTTCCAGGTCGTCGGGATGGCAGCCGACCGCCAGGACGCTTTTGATTTTCTTTTCAGGCATGAAGATCCTCCTTTACCGGCCCGCTGAACGAGCCCGGCCTTTTGCCAATTATTCCATAAACTGGATTAATTGATCATGCGTTATTCCTGCCGCATATGCCAGTCACCAGCTTACGGCGATCCAAAAACAGCCGGCCGCTGCAGCAGCGCGGCGAGGGCCAGCCGGGCGCCGCCGAGTAGAACCGCGTCCATCTGCACTTCGGCATAACGGACGATTGTCCGGCTACGGCTGGCCGGCAGGGCAATCTCAGCCAGAGCATCCTTCAGCAATTGCAGGAAACCCTCGCCCAGCCCGCAAATCTCCCCGCCCAGCACGACCGCCGGCGGATTGGTCAGGTTGATGATGCTGTTGATGCCGCAAGCCAGCCGGCCGGCTATTTCAGCGAGGATTTCCGCGGCCGGTGCGTCACCTTGTTCGGCAGCTTGGCGGATGACCGCAGTGTCGATCCGGTTCAGGTCGCCGCCGGCCAGTTCCCGGATCAAAGTCGGCCGGCCGGCCAGAATCGGCTGGGCGGCCAGCTGGACAATGGCCGGAATGCCGGCCATGATTTCCAGACAGCCCCGGTTGCCGCACAGGCAACGCGGCCCGTTCCGGTCGATGGACAGGTGGCCGGCTTCGCCGGCGATCCCCCCGGAACCGCGGTAAAGGCGGCCGTCCTGCATAATGCCGGCGCCGATGCCCCGGTTGATGTTCAGATAAATCAGGCTGCCGCCCTGTGTCATGCCGTTGCCGGCTATTTCCGCGCAGGCGCAGAGGTTGGATTCGTTCTCGAGCAGAACCGGTACATTCGGATAAGCAGACTCCAGGCAACCGTATAAGTCACTGTCCACCGCCGCCGGCACCACGGTCGAGGCCAGGATCCGGCGGGCGGCGGCGTCAACCAGGCCGGGCACACCGATGGTCATCCCGGCCAGCCGGTCCGGCGGCAGGTTGTGACGGCTGAGCAGTTCAGCCGCCAATGCAGCCAGCTGGCTGCCCAAATGCGCCGGCTCGTCCAGCGGCTGCTGAACACAGTCCACCGGCTGGCAAAGCAGATTGTATAGACCGCACCGGCAGGCGGATTCCGTCAATTCGAAAGCGAGCAGGCCGGCGCCGGCGGCATTGACTTCCAGCAGAATCGGCTTTCGGCCGCTCGCTGCCGAGCAGCGGGCGCCGGTTTCCCGCACCAGATCCTGCCGCAGCAGCCCCTCAACCAACGAGGAGACAGTCGTCGGGCTCAGGCGGGTTTGCTGGGTCAATTCCGCCCGCGAAACGGGACCTTGCTGATAAATAAGGTTGAACAGCAACGCCTGGTTGGTTTCTTTCACCAGCTGCAGGCTGGCGGTTTGGACGGCCCTGACTTTCATCGCGGTTCTCCCGGTTAATTTATTCCAGTCACTGGACTAATTCCATTATACTGAAATACCCGTCAACCGCAAGAGTTAATTCTGTCGATCGCCGACCGCGGCCACCAGGCCTGTCAGCCGCCGGCGCAGTCTACCGCCGTTCGCTCAGCGCCGCCAGTAATTCGGGTCGATGATCTGCTCCGGCACGTCGGCGAAAGAGTCGGCGACTGCCGCCGCCGCCCGCTCCGATAACGGCGGTCCGGCCAGCAGGACGGCGGTTTCGGCAATCTGGTCGGCTCGTTCGGCGCCGACAACCAGGCTGGTCACCCCCGGCATGTCCCGGACATAGGAAATAGCCAGCTGGGCGATCGACAGTCCTTCCGTTTCTGCCAGCCGGCGCAGCCCGGCCAGCAGTTCAGCCGCTGCAGACAGTGCCGGCGGCAGCTTTTCCGCCGGCATGAAGAACAAGCCCTGCAAATATACGCTGCGGATAAAGACCGCTAGCCCGGCCGCAGCCAGTCGGCCAAGCGCACCCGAGCGAACCAGGCGCGTATCGAAGAGATTCATCGGGGCCTGAATCGCCTGAAAGACATCATGGCTCAAAATTTTGTCCACATCGTCCGGACCGTAGATCGAGACGCCGGCAGCGCCGATCAGGCCTTCCCGCGTCAGCCGGCCGAGAACGCGGACCAGGTTGGCCTCCTGGCGGCGCAGATCCTGGCTGTTGTGCAGCAAATAGAGCGGCACTTGCCGGAGACCAAGCCGGGACAGCGAGGTCTCCAGCTGGGTGCGGACATCCTGTTCGACCGTCCGCTCGTCCGCGTCATCGGCGCAGGTCAGCTTGAATTTGGTCACCATGGTGGGTTCGGGCTGGCCGGCCGGCCGCGCTGCGAGCCAGGATCCCAGCACCGCTTCGGAATTGCCGTAATGCAGGGCGGTGTCGAACACCGTAACACCCAGATCAGCCGCAGTCTGCAAGATCGCGTAGGCGGCGCCGGCATCGGGCTGGCCGTTTTGATTGGCGATGCCATAGTTCAAGCCCAGCTGCACGGTACCCAGGGTCAGCCGGGATAGTGCCCGGCCATGCCATATCAATTTATCCATTTCTCGCTCCTTTTGCTGTAATCGCTGCTGCGCCCTACTTGGCCGTATACCCGCCGTCGACCGCCAGATTGGTGCCGGTGACATAGACCGATGCATCAGAAGCCAGGAAGACGACGGCGCCTTTCAGGTCGGTACTGTTGGCCATCCGGCCAAGGAAAGTCCGTTCCTCGTAGCGGTGAACGAAAACCGGACTCATAGTATCTTCGTAATAGCCGCCCGGGCTGAGGCAATTGCAGCGGACACCGTGCGGACCGTAATAGCTGGCCGCTGTTCGGGTCAGATTGATCATGCCGCCTTTATGGAAAAAGTAATCTGGGATGAAGCCGGCCATCGGCAGGCCTTCGTAAAGCGAACCGTCGGTGCCGACCATGCCTTGAATCGAGCCAATGTTGATGATCGAGCCGCCGCCCCGGGCAGCCATGGCATCACCAAAGGCGCGGATCAGCAGGAAAATGCCGGTGGCGTTGAAATGCATGCTGGCGTCAAAAGCCGCTGCGTCATCGGCCCAGTTCTTCATCGGCCGCAGGATGGCGTTATTGACCAGGATGTCCACTGTTCCGCATTCGGCCAGGACAGTCTCTTTCAGCTGCAGGATCGATGCTTCGCTGCCCTGATCCAGTTCTGCGGCCCGGACATCATAGCCGGACTGGCGCAAGCCGGCGGCCATTTTCTCCAGTTCCGGCCGGTTGGATGATGCGAGAACGAGCCGGGCGCCGGCTTCTGCCAGCGCTTCGCTGATCTGACGGCCGTATCGGCCGCGGGCGCCGGCAACCACGGCGGTTTTGCCGGCCAGGTTGAATTGGTCCAGGATGCTCATGCCTCGTTCCCCCCATAGATGCTGCGCACCAGCGCCGGCTGCAGATTCGTGATCTCAGCCTGCAATCTCTGGCAGTATTGGAAAAGCGCGACGACATCAGCCCCGATATTGACAAAGCGGTATCCCTCGGCGGCGAGTTCCGGCAGATTGGCCGGGCTGCCGACCGTGCCGGCAAACTTGCCGTGCCGGGTCGCCGCCGCGGCAACCGCCCGGCGGGTTGCGGCGATCTGCGGATTATCCCATTGGCCGGGCGTGCCGATCCCCTGGCTGAAGTCGCCGGGTCCAAAGAAGAGCATGTCGATGCCATCCAGGGCAGCGATGGCGTCCAGGTCCGGCAGCGGTTCGGGGTCCTCGATCTGGACGATCAGAAAGCGTTCCTGATTGGCCTGGCGCAAGTATTCCTGAAAATCGATCGCGCAGAAGCCGCCGTCGGCATTGCCGCCGTCGACCGGCCGCCGCCCGATCGGGGGGAAGCGCGTCATCTGCACAACGCGCCGGGCGTCGTCCAGATTCATGATATGCGGCACCATGATGCCGGCGGCGTCCATCTCCAGCGGTCGAATGTAGTCGCTGTAGCCGCCGCGGGAAACCCGCACCAGCAGGTCGGCGTCATGGGCCTTGGCGGCCAGGATCTGCCGCTCGATCGCCATGAAGTCGTTTGGCACGTGCTCCATGTCGGTCCAGATGCAGTCGAATCCGGCCAGGGCCGCGATCTCGCAAGCTCTTGAATCGTACAGGTTGCATTTCAGGCTGCAGACAATTTCACCGGCGCGCAATTTCTTCAGGACTTTGCTGGGTCTCATGTTGATCATAGCTCTTCTCCCCCGTTTGGTTTAATAATTGCGATACTTACCCTTGTGTCCAAGTGTATAGGACACTAAAAATAAAAAAATCAGCTGGAGCGGTCGACCATTGCCCGAAAGAACAGCCGTTCTACCGGCGGCCGCTGCGGATTGGCGATTCGGGCCTGCAGGAATTCGATAGCGGCCTGGCCGATTTCCTGGGCCGGGAAAGGTATCGACGAAATCGGCGGATGCATGAACCGGGCGTAGGCGGTGTTGTTGATGCCGACGACATTCATGTCGTACGGGATGCGGCGTCCTCGGGCTTCGATCAGCTTGCGCGCCTTGTAGACGAAAACATCGCTGGCCACCAGGCCGTCAATCCGGTCGATGCAGGCGGCGAGAACTTCCTCTTCGTTACCAAGCGGCCGAAGCCAGGTGACTGACATCCGGCTGTCCGCCGGCAGGCCGGCCTCCGCCAGCGCCCGCTCATAGCCGGCCTGCTGCAGTCCGATGATACTCGGGCTGCTATGCCGGACCAGCAGGATATGCCGCCGGCCCAGGCCGATCAGGTGACGGGTGGCTTCGTAGGCCGCCCGGCCGAAGTCCATGGCCAGAAAGTCACCTGCCAGGCCGGGGATCCGGCGATTGATCTGCACGACCGGCAGATCCGGCCCCAGGATCCGGCGGACGAGATCCGGATCGCCATCCTCGGCTGAAGGCGGCACCAGGATGACGCCGTCGACGCCCATCGCGATGAAACCGCGCAAGCCCTTGTAAAAGAGCTCATTTTGATCATACGAATTGTAGGGAATGACAAAATAGTCTTCCGGCAAATGCGCCTGGATGCTGTTGAACATGTCAATTTCCACTTCGCTTTCGCGGCTGAAATCGAACATCATCACGCCGATCATCTTTCGCCGGGCGCCCGCCGCCGGCTTGCCGGCGCTGACAAAGGTGCCCCGCCCCTGCTCGACCTGAAGGAGCCCCTCGGCCACCAGGCGGGAGATGACCGAATTGACCGTAATCTTGCTGATGTCATAGCGTTCGGCCAATTCCCGGATTGAAGGGTACTTGGCACCCGGCGGGTATTCACCGCCAATGATGCCGGCTTTCAGGAAGTCGTAAAACTGCCTGGATTTGCTGATCGCGTCAAAACGGGCCACCGCTGAACCTCCCCTGACCCGGCCCGGCAAAGCATAGTCTGCCAGGTGACAGTTTTGTGTCTAAGACACTTAATACTGTTTACAGTGTAAGCGCCGGCGAGCCGGATGTCAATTGGATTTATTTACCTGCCGCCTTGGCTTTACAGCGACACGGTTGCGCCACCGGGGATTTCCACGTCGCTGCCATCCCGGCTGATCCAGACGGTTCGCGCGGAGGGATTATGGATCATCCGGCCATCGACGGCATATTCCAGCCGATTGAAAGCCAGCGTGTAGTCATACAACTCGATGTTGGTGGCGTACCAGATATCGGCGCGGCCGCCGGCTTGCCGGCAGAAGACCTCGATAACGCCCCAATTGCCGTCACCTTCGAATTCGTAGCTGTGGCCCCAGAGGTAGAAAAGCCAGGGTTGGCGATTGGGCATTTCTTCGGTAAACTGGCGGGTCAATTCCGGCAAGGCGGGGTTCTTGTGATGACAAGTCGCCGTCAGCCGCAGCCAGTCGGTCGGCTGGCGGAAATCCGTGGTGGAGATCGTCGTCCGAGCATAATGGATGCCGGCCAGTTTCAGCGCTTCGACCACGGCGTCATTATGGGTGCCGTAGGGATAAGCCATGCCATGGACCGGCCTGTCGAACAGGCGTTCCAGATTCTGCCGGTCGCTGATCACTTCCTGCAGGACGTCCGCAGCCGGCAGCGTTTCCAGGAAAGGATGGGTCAGGGCATGCGCTGCCACCTCCTGGCCGCTGTCCCGGAACAGGCCGACAATCGCCTTTTCGGTCAGGCGGCGGTGGATGCGGCCAGGCGCATAGACGGTACCTTCCGGCGCGAAAAGTCCGGAATTCAGGTTGAAGGTGCCACGGATGCCATGCTGCCGCATAATATCGACCAGCCGGATATCCTGCTCGACGCCGTCGGCATAACTGAGGGTCAGGGCTTTGGGCTTGCCGCCCGGGTAGCGCATTCGGATCTGCTGCATGTTTGGTCACCTCACATTATCTAGTCATTCCAGGCGATGAAGGTTCCGTATTCTTTTGGTATTAAGATCGCTCCATTTTGTTGGCGGGCTTCCAGCGCAGCGGTCATTTTCCGATCAGTCATGCAGGATCTCCCGGATCGCCTCACCATCGGGGTTGTCCAGTTGCAAGCCGAAAGCCCGGGCCAGCGTCGGTGCGACATCGACGATCGGCCGGCGCTCGATCACCGCGCCCGGTCGGAAGGATGGACCGGCGGCCAGGAAGGTCGGCTGCGCCCCCTTGTCCGGCAGGTGGCCGTGGGTGGCGCGGCCGAAGCGATAATCCGTCAGGTCGAACGGCCGGACCAGCGGCCGGCGCCAATCGTTGCCAAAGGACGTATAGCCGTCACTTTCCAGCACGAAGGCGAAAGCGCCGTCCAGATGCTCGCGCGCATTGATTTCCTCGCGCGTGAAGACCTCGCTGATGCCGTAAATACCTTCGTCGCACATCGCGTGCAAGAGCTTTAGCGTCCGGTCGTAAACGGCCTGATCGGCCGGATCCTTCAAATAGACATGCGCCGAATGGGCGGCGGATTTGCAGAAAGCGTCCCAGTCCTGGAAATTGCCGTCGGCGTCGGTCCGGATCAGACCATGATCGCGCAGGATGACGTTGGGATGGATCGTCCGCTTGATCTCGACCTGGCCATGGTCGCTCATCAGGACGAAGTCCGTGTCCTCGAAGACACCGGCGTCGCGGGTCGCCTGGATGATCATGCCGGTCCAGCGCTCGGTGTCGTCCAGCGAGCGGTCGACCTTGGCCGAGAAGACGCCGGAGCTGTGACGGGCGCCGTCAATGGCCGCCGGATGGATGGCCAGGATGTCCGGCTGGAAGGCGCGGATCAGGTCGCAGGCGCAGGCGAAGACAAATTCGTCCGCCGCCGGGTGCTGGCGTTCGTGCCCGCGCAGCAAGTGCAGATTGGGCCGCACCGCCCGGTCCATCACAGCCGGATTGGAACCGGAGCGGATAAAAACATCCGCCAGGTCATCGCCGGGGTACTGCGACCAGTATTCGTCGACCAGATAATCGATATCCGGGTCGTTGCCGGTGACCGGCCAGAAGACTGCCGCCGTGGACAGTCCAGCCGCCTTGGCCGCCGAAAAGAGCGTCGGCGCCCGGTTGGCCGCGGCAAACCAGTGCC
>JAEXPB010000162.1 GCA_023438965.1 Bacillota bacterium
CTGAAAAGCAGGCAGTCGCAAATCATGCGGGCGCTGCTGGCGACAGACAAGGGCCTCGCGGCCGAGGAACTGCTCGACAGCCTGGATGTGGGTAAACGGACCCTCTATTACGACATCGAGAAGATCAATGATTGGCTGAAACAGTTCCGGCTGGGCAAAGTCGTGTTTGCCGGGACGACCATCAACGCCCGGATTCCGGATCCGGCGGCACTGGAGCTGCAGCTGCGCCAGGGATCCACCTACTTCTTTTCCGTGACCGAGCGCCGGGCGATGGAAATCGTCTATATTGCCCTGGCCAGCGAGATCATTACAATCAACCGGTTGATCGAGCTGACCGATGTCAGCAAGAATACCATCCTGGGCGACATCCGGGAAGTGCGCGATATTCTTGAGGGCTGGGGCCTGACCCTGACCAGCGCCATCAAGTCCGGGTATCTGATTCAGGGTGAGGAAATGACCATCCGCAAAATGCTGGGCGAACAGTTCCGCCTGCTGGCCAGCCCGGGCGGCCAGGCTTACGTGCAGAGCTTCCTGCAAAAAAGCCTGGTCAGCCTCTATCAAAATGAGATTGACTTCGGCGAGTTGTGCCGCTGCCTGATCAAACAATACGAAACCGACATTCAAGGCGATTATATCCTGGCCAATATCGACCTGATCCGGATGATGATCCAGGTTTCCTGGATCCGCAGCCGCAAGGGAAACATCATACAGATGAGCAGCGAAGGGCAGCTGGCGCTGATGAAGAGCCTGTCTTTCCGCTCGGTTGAATTCAGCCTGCAGAAGCTGCGGATCCATGGCGTGGAAGTGGCCATGCAGGAATCCTACTATATCACCTCGCTGTTCCTGGGCATCCAGACTACCGACTTCCTTTCCCAGGAACAGGAAGACACCTTTATCGCCACCTTCGCCGATGAATTGATCCTGAGCTTCGAACGGATCGCCTGCCTGTCCTTTCCCAACCGGGAACGGCTGCAAAGGCAGCTCAGCCATCATATTCGCCCGATGTATTATCGCATCAAATATGGTATTCCGGATAATAATCCGCTGGTTAAGGATATCAAGGCCATGTACCCCTTTGTGTTCGACTTTACCAGCAAGGCGGTGCAGGAAACCCGGATGAGTCTAACGGCCGACGGGATTTCGGAAGATGAGCTGGCCTACCTGTGCATCTACTTTGTCAGCAACCTGGATGAAAAATACCTGGTGCAGGAGAATGCCGACAGCCGGAAAGTCCTGATCGTTGGCGCGGAAAACATGGCGGTGGCCATCCTGATGAAGGAACAGCTGCAGGACCTGTTCGGCCTGGCGCTCGATTATCGCGTGATCAGCCTGAGCAAGCTGCGCGAGTGGATGCTCGGCGACTATGCGCTGGTCGTGTCGCTGGTGCCGCTGAGCAAGCGGTTCAATTGCGCTAAGATCGTGGAGAGCGGGCCGATCATCACCGAGAAAACCCAGCGCCGCATCATGGAGATCCTGCGGGAGGATAGATCGATTGCCCGGTATGACGACGTCATCCAGGATATCATCGAACGCGTCCGGAGCAGCGTCAGCGGCGACATGCAAGTGGACAAGATGTATCTGGACCTGTTCCGGTATTTTGAAGAAAAGGACCGCGGCAAGCTGATGCGGGCCAAGAGCGACATCTTCTTTGAGAAGATCGAACAGAACCGGATCTCCCTGCTGCCGGCAGCCGTGAACCTGCAGGACGCGCTGCTGCATTGCTGCCAGCTCTTGCGCCAGGGCACTACTGACCAGCGCCTGGCCCAGCGGATGATCAACCTGCTGCAGAACCGGAAGCTCCAAACCTATCGCATCCAGCCGGATGCCGTGCTGGTGCACTTTCCCCTGCAGGGCGACGCCAATCCCAAAATCGACGTTTGCATGGCGGTTGCCCCGCCGGGATTCGTCTGCCCGGACGGTGAGCCGGCCCGGATCCTGATCGGCCTGGCAACCAAGGATTCCTATTCGCATTGGGCGGTCCTGGAAGGTATTTACCGCTATTTCAGTGACCAGGGCCATATCGATGGCATCAAGCAGCTATACCAGAACGGAAGGGAGTAACCCAGTCATGAAAAAATACACCGGCCTGGCGGGTTCTGGCGGATGTGAAGTCCTGCCGGCAGTCTTGCTACGCAAAGAGAAACCAGCTTCAATGAAACGAACCGTTTCCGACTGCGCGGCGGAAATCGAGCATTTCCGGGTTGTGCAGCAGGCTTATGCTGCCGAATTGGATGAACTCGGCCGGAAAGCCCACGAGGAAGCCGGCGAGGATGCGGCCAATATCTTCAAGGCCTACCGGGCCATCGCCAGCGATGACATTTTCTTCCGCAAACCGATCAAGCGGGTTCAGGAAGAATCCTGCAGCATCGATTGGGCCATCGAGACCGAAAAGGAGAAAGTCTGCGCCAAGTTTGCCGCCATGAACGACCCCTATATGAAAGAGCGGGCCAGTGACATCCGGAATGTCTGCGAGGAGATTATCCGGCGGCTTAATGGCACACCGGATGCCGGAACCGGGATCCTGAACATCCGCGAGCCGTTTGTGCTGGTAGCGGAGGACCTGACACCGGAAGACACGATCCGGCTCGACAAGACCTGGCTGCGCGGCTTCCTGACGGAAAAGGGCGGCATCACCTCGCATGCGGTCATCCTGGCCAAGACACTGGGTATTCCGGCGGTTGTCGGTGTGACGGGCATAATGGGTGACATCCGGGCTGGTCAAATGATTTATATCGACGGCAATGAAGGTTACGGGGTTGTGGATCCGGATGAAGACTGGATCAACAGCTGCAGGCAACATAAAACCAGGCAGGACGAGCAGAATCGGATTTTTGCCGCTATGGCCGGCGAGCCGGCCGTAACCGTCGACGGCCACCGGGCCGCCGTATGCGTCAATGCCGGCGATGCCGGCAGCTGCGAAGATTTTGCCGCCGGCAGCTGCGATGGCATCGGTCTTTTCCGGACTGAATTTCTTTTTATGAACCAGCGGGATTATCCGGACGAGGAGCGGCAGTTCACCGCCTATCGGCAGATCGCCGCGAGCGCCCAAGGCAAGGAGGTGATCATCCGGACCCTGGATATCGGCGGCGACAAACAGCTGGATTACATGGATATCCCCCGTGAAAGCAACCCGTTCCTGGGTTATCGGGCCATCCGCATCTGTCTGGACCGTGAGGCGGTATTTCTGACTCAGCTGCGGGCGATCCTGCGGGCTTCGGTTTACGGCCAGATCAAGATCATGTTTCCGATGATCGTGACCCTCGAGGAATTGCGGGCCGCCAAGGCAATGCTGGAAAAAGCCAAGGCCTCGCTGCGTGCGGATGGCCTGGCTTTCGCTGAGGCCATACCGGTCGGCATCATGATCGAAACACCTGCCGCGGTGCTGATCAGTGATAAATTAGCCCGGGAATCGGCTTTCTTCTCGATTGGCACCAATGACTTGATCCAATACACGACGGCAACCGACCGGATGAACGAAAAAGTCCAGTATTTGTACGACCCCTGCAACTTGTCGGTCTTGCGCGCCATTGCCACAGTCATCCGCAATGGCCATCAGGCCGGCATACCGGTCGGCATGTGCGGCGAAGCGGCTTCGGATGAGCGGCTGACGCCATTGCTGCTGGCGTTTGGCCTGGATGAGTTCAGTGTCGTGCCGGCCCAGGTCGGCCGGATCAAGCATCGGATCCGTCGTTGCAACCTGAGCCGGATCCAGGGACTGGCCGGACAGGTCCTGGAAGCGGATACCGCTGAAGAAGTGAAAAAATTGCTGGCCGCCGCGGCGGCAGAGCAATGATTACGAGGTGAACGGATATGAAACGAGATCTGCCAGTCAAGCCTTCGCCCAGGCCTGCCCTTGCCGCACCGGAACCGTGCCTGCTCTGCGGCCGGCCAACCCAAAGCGGCGATTACATCATTAATCCCGGTGCCGGCCATGAACTGCCTTGTTGCAGCGCGGCCTGCTTCGACCGTGCCAAGACGTTCACCGAGTACGACCGGCGCCGGCGGCCGCTTTATTACGGCATCCTGTTCCTGCTGGTGGTGGCCAATCTGATCCTGATCGGCTTCGAAATGGCGTCGCGCTGGATGTACTTGCCAATGCTGGGCATCGGGGTGGCAACCCTTGTTTTCCCGCTCGCTTTCACCCGTTACGAGCGCTATCAGAAATTCGGCATCCGGCGCACGCAAGTCCTGATCCGGATATTTGCCGCCGCCGTGGTGGCCTTCGCCCTGGTCTTGACAATCGCCTATTGAGCGTGTCGTCATCTGGCCGGCGTGAATTGGACTTCGCCAGTGTTTCCGGTTCAGATCTTTGCAAATCAGACCGCCGGACGAGCGAATAAACTTGGCCTTTTCGATCATTCCGAAAAAGCATATGGTGTAGATATCGACGAAAATTCCATCCAACAGACAATATCGTGAAAGAGGGCAACAGCAATGGGATCATTATTGGACGAGCGCCTGATCGTTCTGGATGCGGATGTACGCAGTGCGGAAGACTGCATCCGGTTGATGGCTTCTCGTTTTGAAGCATATGGCTATGTCCGGCCAGGTTATCAGGAAGCAGTCATTGAGCGGGAGAAAACTTTGCCGACCGGGCTGCCGGGCAAAGGCATCAATCTGGCCATCCCGCATACCAACAACATCCTGGTCATCAAACCGGCCATCGGCGTTATCGTCCCGCGGGAAC
>JAEXPB010000249.1 GCA_023438965.1 Bacillota bacterium
TGCTGACCAATCCCAATACCCTTGGCCTTTTTGATCCGCAGATTCAAGAAATTGCCGCCCTGGTGCATGCCGCCGGCGGATTGCTGTATTATGACGGAGCGAATGCCAATGCCATTCTCGGCATCACCCGTCCGGGCGACATGGGCTTCGACGTGGTCCACCTCAATCTGCATAAAACCTTTGCGACACCGCACGGCGGCGGCGGGCCCGGCGCCGGTCCGGTCGGCGTCAAGTTCTTTCTGGAACCGTTCCTGCCGGTGCCTGTGGTCGAAAAAGACCCGGACGGCCAATATCGGCTGACCGAGAACCGACCGTTGTCTATCGGCCGGCTGAAGTCCTTTCATGGTCAGTTTGCCGTACTGGTCAAAGCTTATGCCTATATCCGCAATCTCGGCGCCGCAGGCTTGCGCCGGGTTTCCGAGTCAGCCGTCCTGAATGCCAATTATCTGCGTTATCGCCTGACCGGTGCCTTTGACCTGCCCTACGACCGGATCTGCATGCATGAAGTGGTCTTTTCCGGCACGCGTCAGAAAGCCCTGGGCGTTTCAACCCTGGACATGGCCAAGCGGCTGCTCGATTATGGCTATCATCCGCCGACAATCTATTTCCCGCTGATCGTCAAGGAAGCCATGATGATCGAACCGACAGAGACCGAAAGCCGGGAGAATCTCGATGAATTGGCCGAAGCGCTGCTGCAGATCGCCGCGGAGGCGCAGCAAGATCCGGAGATGGTGTGCCACGCGCCGCATCTGACGGATGTAGCCCGGTTGGATGAGGTACGGGCGGTGCGGCAGGCGGTCTTGCGCTACCAGCCACAACCAGAAGCCTGACCCGGGACCAATCCGGACAAGGAAGCACAGAAACAGCGCAAAAAACGCGTAATTTTCCAATCTGACCTGCGGTAAACTGGGAACAAATCATCGGTCATGCTGTCCAGGCAGCACCGGAAACGAGGTGTCCCCATGTCCGTTGTCAACATTGCCCTGATTGGGATCAATGGGTTCGGTTCCGCACACCTGAAGGTCGCCAGCCGGCTGGAGCAGGAAGGCCTGTTGCGGCTCCGGGCGGTCTGCGAAACCAATATCGACGCCTGCGCTGACAAACTGACCGAATTACGGAGCCGCGGCGTCAAGGCGTATGCGGATTACCTGGCCATGCTGGCTGCGGAGCCGGATCTGGATATTGTTGCCGTCGCCACGCCGATCCACCTGCATCGGGAGATGGCCGTCCGGCTGCTGGAGCACGGCTGCGATGTCCTGCTCGAGAAGCCGCCGGCGGTGACCATCCAGGACCTGGACGCCATGCTGGCCGTCCAGGCGCAGGCCGGCCGCCTGTGCCAGGTCGATTTCATGCATGCCGCCGAACCGGCCTTCCGGGAGCTGCGCCGGCGGGTGACTGCCGGCGAACTGGGGCGGATCCGGACGATCCGCGGCCAGGGCCTCTGGCAACGCCATGACGATTACTACACCCGCACCCCCTGGGCCGGCAAGTTGACCGTCCGCGGCCGGTATGTCCTTGACGGGACGATTAACAACCCCCTGGCGCACCTGCTGAACAACATGCTCCTGCTGGCCGGCGACACCGCCGGCTTTGCCGTGCGGACGGTAACCGGCGAGCTGTACCATGCGCACGCCATCGAGGCCGAGGACACTTCCTGCCTGCGCGTTACCGGCGCCAACGGCTTAACCTTGCTGTATTACGCCACACTATGCCAGCCGGCGGACCAGACACCGCACATCACGGTCGATGGCACGCTCGGTTCAGCTGAATGGGATTATGATGGTAATTTGCATATAAAGCGGACCGGGACGGTTCAGCAACCTGGTCCAGTGTCTACCCTGGCCGGCATCGGCGACAACCAGGCGAAAATCGCCCTGATGTACCGCAACCTGATCGATGTCCGGCAAGGCCGGTCTGACCGGCTGTTTTGCAGTCTGGCGGACACCCGCAATTTCGTGCTCGCCGCAAACGGCGCGTTCGAATCGTCCGGCCAGGTGCATGCCATACCGGCAACGGCGATCAGCCGCTATCCGGCCGGCGACTCCGTGGCGACGGCCATCCGGGATATCGAAGCCTTGATCAGCCGGGCCAGCCGGGAAGACATGCTGTTTGCCGAAACTGGCGCCAGCTGGGCTGTGCCGGGCCGGCCGGTTGACATGGCCGGCTACCGGGAATTCAAGCTGTTTCGTGATGAGGTCTCTTGATCAGCAACGGTTATTGGTGCGACGATTCTTTCCAGGCATATAATTGTTTGGTTAAAATCCTTTCCAGGCACGCAATCCACCTTTATGTATCAATAATACGATTGATCACAACTTTTATGTACCAACAATATGCATGGGCCAATAAATGTGACACATAATATCGACTGCCCATCATTTCCGGTCCAATCCGGACGCCATCACTCGATTTTCGGCCCATTCACCGTACCCTGCTTCAGCCGGCGGGCGGTCTGGATCGACTGACGGCTGAGAAAAGAGGACAGGAAGCGGACCAGATCGTCCCGGTTGTCCTTTTCCAGCCAGGACAGCATGCGCCGGATCCGGTATTTGAGCGAATTCTCGGTCGTATACAGCTGGTCGGCGAGATCGCTGTATTTTTCGGCTGTATAAAGACCTTCCAGGATCTGCAGGTCCAACTCATCGCATTTATTGATGAAACTCTCGACCGCCAATGCCTCATGCACTTCAACATCGTCGTAAAAAATAACCGGCGGCGCCGGCGCCGTCTTGACGGGCAGGATTCTTTCCGTTGCCGGCGTGGCGCGGTTGGTTGACTCGCGGATATGGATCCGGCATTCGACCTTGATTGACAGCGATATGATAGCATCGTTGCGGTGCAGGTAATTGACGGCGGCGACAGCCTGGCGGCCGAGTTCGTCATGGTTCAGGGTCACCGTAGTCAGCGAGGGGCTGAACAGCCGCGCCAGCAGCGTATCGCCGAAGCTGACGACATACAGGTCGTCGGGAACGCGCAGACCACAGGTTTTCAGATGGCGGATCAGGGAGACGGCGACGACATCGTTGGCGCAGATAACCGCATCGTAGGCATTGATATTTGGCTGGAAGCGGTCGAAGCAATCCGCCAGCGCCGCAAAATTGTAGTAGATCCGATCCTGCGGATCCTCGATGTCCTGATCTTGTAAAATGGCGCGGAAACATTCGGTTTTCAAACGGTCCGCCGAAGAGTTGGGATTGATGCCGTACAAGGCGATCCGGCTGCGGTCCAGGGAATAGAGATATTGATAGAGTGCGCGCAGCGTATCGGCATGATCCATCAGGATGGTGCTGACACTGGTGAAATTGGCCGCCGGCTGGATACTGACCAGAACGACGTGAACACCCCGCTCGGTCAGCTTTTTCAGAATATCCGGTATCCAGGAGATCGAGGTGCCGATGACAATGAGGATCTTTTTATTGTCGCCATACAGCCGGCCCCAGTCGATGCAGGCCGGATCCGGTTCGTTCAGGACCGTGCAGGTGAATTTCTTGCGTGATGTTTCGTCGTATATGCCGTTCATGGTTTGCCGGCACCAGTAGGTGTCCCGGTAAGACGGCTCGATCAGGACCATAATTTCCATAACACTCACCTTGGGGCAAAATATTATACTTCCTGGGACGGTTTTGTCAAGCAAAAAATCAGCCGATAAAATACGCCGGGTCTTTGCTGGAATCCGAACTGGATCTGCTCATATAATAATACCAGAACGATCGATTCGCTGGAACCATTTGCCGAAATGAAATAATTTCAAAACTTTGCCGACCCGCTCCAGATAAATATCTTTCCGCAACTGCGACTAAATCCCGATTGAATGCGAGGAGTCTTTCA
>JAEXPB010000273.1 GCA_023438965.1 Bacillota bacterium
CTCAATTAATTCCGCCAAGGCTGCAGCCGTCTCCTGGTAATCCGCCAGGTCCCGACCGAACGGATCCGGAATGGCCCGTTCCGGTTCACCGGCCATTTCACCGATCGTCCTGATTTTGTCCTTGTACTCGGGAAATGCCCGTTGTAAGGCATCGCTCTGGCTCCTGGTCATGGTCAGGATCCAAGCCGCCTCGGCCAGCAGGTCCGGCCGAACCGGCTGTGACCGGTGACCGGCAAGATCCAGGTCAAAGTCCAGCTGCAGGGCTGTCCTGGCCAACTGGCTGGCCGGTTCGCCGGTGAAAGCGGCGAGGCCCGCTGACTCGGCCCGCCAGCCCTCCGGCGGGTTCAAATAATTGAACAAGGCTGCCGCCATCGGGCTGCGGCAAGTATTGCCCGTGCAAATAAACAGAATCAGGCAGGTGTTTTCTTCCTGGCTGGTCTGGTTCATGGCAGGTCCTCCGATGGATCTGCCGGCAGGCAGGCCGCATCCTGGCGTCCGGCGCCGGCGGCTTTGCGCAGGCGGTTCATGTAGGCAGCGCCGACACCCCGTTCCGGCAGTCCTTCGGCGATGATCACATCGACGCCTGTCCGGTCTAAGCGGCGCAAAGCATCGAATAGTTCAGCTCCGGCTGCCGCCGCGTCCGGTTGCTCATGATAGCAAATGACCGGTATCAGCCGTTCCGAAGCCTGGACAGAATCCGGGGCCGCCAAGCCGGCATCAAGGTCCTGGACGAGTCCGCAAGCTATTCCGGTCAATGCGGCCTGCGTCCGACGGCAGATGAACAGGCCGACCCGGCAATCGGCAGCCAGACTCTCGGCAATCAAGCCGGACACCTGCCGACAGCGACCGGCAGGATCCTCGGCATCGGCGATGATTACCCGGGCTTTGGGGGCATAATGGCGATATTTCATGCCTGGAGACCGCGGTGCGGCATCAGGTGCGGCAGGCTGGCCCGATCCCGGTCCGGCCACATCGCCGGCGATTTCACCAATCGCCCCGGCGGAGATCGAACCAGGCCGCAAGATCACCGGTATTTCGCCAGTCACATCGACAACGGTGGATTCCAAACCATAATGGCTGCGGCCGGCTTCGATAATATAAGGAATGCGGCCAGCCAGGTCAGCGGCAACATGCCAGGCCCGGGTCGGACTGGGTCGGCCTGAACGATTGGCAGAAGGTGCGGCGATCGGCACGCCGGCCAGTTCGATCAGTCGCCGCGCCACCGGGTGGGCGGGAATTCGGATCGCCACTGTATCCAGGCCGGCAGTGACCAGATCCGGGACACAGGGTGATTTAGGCAGGATCAAGGTCAGCGGGCCGGGGGAAAATGCCCGGAAAAGCTTGGTTGCCAAAGGCGGGATCTCCCGCACTAAAACCGGTAAATCGTCCAGGCTGGAGATATGAACAATCAAGGGATTGTCGCCCGGTCGCCCTTTGACTTTAAATATACCGGCTACAGCTGCCGGATTAAGAGCATTGGCGCCAAGACCATAAACCGTTTCGGTCGGAAAAGCGACCAATTCACCGTTCCGGATAGCCTGGGCTGCCGGTTCCAGCAGTCGGTCATCCGGCTGCTCGGCATCAACCCGTATGATTTTGGTTTGCATATCAGTCATTCTTTATTCAGACTCCTTGTCCGAATTGCCCTGACTAAGCTGGTTGGTCCGCGCGGCAGTCAACAGCGGCTGAATGATGGCATCCAGATCGCCGGCCAGAATCGCCTCCAGCTTGTATAACGTCAAGCCAATCCGATGATCGGTCACGCGTCCCTGATGATAATTGTAAGTCCGGATTCTCTCACTGCGGTCACCTGTGCCAACCTGGCTGCGACGGTCCGTGGCGATTGCTCCGGCTTGACGGGATCTTTCCAACTCCATCAGGCGCGATTTCAGAACAGCCATGGCGCGGTCCTTGTTCTTGTATTGCGAGCGTTGATCCTGGCAAGTCACCACCAGGCCACTCGGTTTATGGGTAATCCGAATGGCCGAGTCAGTTCGGTTGACATGCTGGCCACCGGCACCGGAGGCCCGAAAGGTGTCAATCTCCAAGTCATTGGGATTTATATTGACTTCGACATCATCGGCTTCCGGCAGTACTGCGACCGTCACCGTCGAGGTATGGATCCGGCCGCCGGACTCCGTGACCGGAACCCGCTGGACCCGATGGACGCCGCTCTCATATTTCAGGCGGCTATAGGCGCCGCGCCCCTCGATCATGAAAACGACTTCCTTGCAGCCGCCCAGCTCCGTGTCGTTGATGTCGATCAGTTCGCTGCGCCATCCCTGCTGGTCGGCATAAATGAGATACATGCGGTAGAGGACTGCCGCAAAAAGCGCCGCTTCTTCGCCGCCGGCACCTGCCCGGATCTCGACGATCACATTGCGGGAATCATTCGGGTCGCTGGGACTCAGCGCCTCCTGCAGCCGACTGTTCAGCAGGGATTGGCGGCTTTCCAGCCCGGTCAATTCCTGCCGTACCAGTTCCCGGAATTCATGATCCTCGGTTTCGGTCAGCATTTCGCGATGTTCCCGGATGCTGCCTTCCAGCTGCAGAAGCTCGCGATAATCGCTGACCAGCGGGTCCAGTTCGGCATGTTCCTGAGCCAGCTTCCGGTATCGGTCAGGATTGGCCAGAACCTGGGGGTCGGCCAGCAGTAAATTCAACTCTTCATAGCGGCTTTCAACCGTTTTCATTTGATCAAGCATATAACACCCTGGTCCTGTCATTCTCGCGCCCACCCGGAGCGGCATTTTATTATACCATGAACAGCGTAAGCCAGATAGACTGCCAGGCAAGGCCGGCGTTCTTCCCGCAGCTTGCATCCGCATGCCGCAAAGCGGCGAGGCATGACTTGCGCCAACAGGCTCTACTGCGCTCGTTTCACCTCGATCGGCGCTCTCGGGCACGAGCGAGAGCCTGTAAAGCGCA
>JAEXPB010000317.1 GCA_023438965.1 Bacillota bacterium
GACCAAAAAGTGCACAGGCGTCCGATCGATCATCCGCTGTCCCGAACTGCTGCTGATGATCCTGCCGGGCTTGTTCCTGCTGCTGCTTTTTCGCTACGCCCCCTTCTACAACATTACGATCGCCTTCAAGAAGTATAATATCTTTGCCGGGATCCAGGGCAGCCCCTGGGTCGGCTTCCTGCATTTCCAGACGCTTTTCCAGTCCAGCGAATTTTTCCGGGTTCTCGGCAACACCTTCATCATCAGCGCGATGAAAATCCTGGTCGGCTTCCCCTTTCCGATCCTGCTGGCTCTGCTGCTGTATGAAATCCAGTGCACCTGGTTCAAGCGCTTCGCGCAGAATCTGTTCTACTTGCCGCACTTTCTGTCCTGGGTCGTCATTTCCGGCCTGTGTTTCGATGTCTTGAACCGCGTCGGCGTCCTGAACAGCGTGATTGCCGCGTTGGGCGGCGAACCGGTTTCTTTCCTGATGAACGCCGCTTCCTTCCGCTGGGTTCTGGTCTTCTCCGATATCTGGAAGGGCGCCGGCTGGGGCTCGATCGTCTATCTGGCCGCACTGACCGCCATCGACGCCGAGTTGTTTGACGCCGCCAAAATCGACGGTGCCGGCCGTCTGCAGCAGATCCGCCATATCACGCTGCCCGGCATCGCGCCGATCATCGTCGTCATGTTCATCCTGCGGCTGTCTTCCGTGCTGGACGCCGGCTTCGACCAGATCCTGATGCTGTACAATTCACAGGTCATGTCGGTCGCCGATGTCATCGACACCTATGTCTACCGGATGGGCATCAACAATGCCCGCTATGACTTCACCACGGCGGTCGGCCTGTTCAAGTCGCTGGTGGCGATGATATTCGTCCTGGGCTGCAACGCCCTGGTCAAGTGGAGACGAGGGGAGGGGATCTGGTGATGAAAACCCTGCTATCCCCGGCTGAACGTTTCGCGCATATCCTGATTTACGGCATCCTGATCCTGGCCTGCTTCATTTGTGTCTTCCCGTTCCTGAATGTCTTCGCCAAGTCCATCAGCGACGAGACCAGCGTGCTGGCCGGCGACATCAAGCTGCTCCCCCGGAACGTGCAGTGGAATGCCTACCGTTATGTGCTGAACCAGAATAAATTCTACCTGTCGTTGAAAAATACGGCGGTCGTGGTCGTCATCGGTACCGCCATCTCGCTCCTGGTCAACAGCCTGACTGCCTACGCGGTCAGCAAGAAACGATTCCGCGAGCAGAATGTGATCGTCTTCATCTATGTCTTCACCATGATCTTCGGCGCCGGGCTGATCCCCGGCTACCTCCTGGTGCGCAGCATCGGGCTGTACGACACCTTCTGGGCCCTGATCCTGCCGGTGATCGTCAATCCGTTCTACCTGATCATCCTCAAGAGCTTCATGGCCGGCATCCCGGACAGCCTCGAAGAAGCGGCGCGCATCGACGGCGCCGGCCATTTCAAGACCTACCTGGCCATCGTGCTGCCGATCTCCAAGCCGGCCATGGCTTCTCTCTGCCTGTTCTTCGCGGTCGATCTCTGGAATGACTTCTTCCGTCCGCTGGTCTACCTGGTCACGCCGGAAAAGTACACCATGCAGCTCTATCTGCGCAATATGCTGATCAACGTCAACGACATGCTCTACCAGAATGCGATCGACCCCCTGGTTTATGGCAACCTGGCGCCCCAGTCGATCCAGAACGCGACGATTTTTGTCTCCATCATCCCGATCCTGATCCTCTACCCTTTCCTGCAGCGCTATTTCGTGACCGGCATCACCCTCGGTGCGGTCAAGGGATAAGGATCTGCTTTTCCGTCAGCCATTCAGGGGCACCGCCCTGAAAATAAAAAGATAGGTGGGAGAAAAATGACAAGACGCATCCTGACCCTGCTCCTGGCCCTGGCTCTCGTGATCGGACTGGCCGCCTGCACGCCGGCCGCCGGCACCACGGCCACAACCGCCGGCACGACCAGCAAGACCGCCGGTACCACAGCGGCCGCCGCCACAACCGCGAAAAAGCTGGAATTGACCCATCCATCCTTGAACATCATCACCGTGCCGGCTGGCGCGGCTTTCCCGGATGGTGTGTCGATCATGAAGAGCGAGTTCTTTGACCTGGTGGTCAAAAAGAGCGGCTATCAATTGAACTGGCAGCTGTTCAAGACCGGTGAGGACACCAACGCCCAGATCAACCTGCTGATGGCCTCCGGCAATCCGCCGGACCTGATCCAGGGCGCCTCCAACTCGACCATTGCCGGCTATGCCCGCGACGGCGGCCTGGCTGCGCTGGACGACGCGCTAGAGCAGTACGGTACCTATCTCAAGAAATTCTACCCGAAGGAAGTCCTCGACTACTGCCGCGTCAACGGCAAGCTCTACACCCTGCCCCGTTATCTGACCAACAACGGCTTTGCCATCGGCACCCTGGCGGTCCGCAAGGACTGGCTGACCGAACTCGGCCTGACCGTGCCGACGACCACCGACGAACTGTATGATGTGCTCAAGAAAGTCAAAGCCGCCAAACCGAATGTCATCCCCCTGGTTGTCGACGGCGGTTTCTCCCGGATGTTCAATATCCTGGGCGCGTTCGGCATCCCCTGCGACCGTTCCGTCAATTACATCATTGAAAATGGCAAGGCCTCCTTCCCCTACCTGGATGACCGCTGCGTCAATTTCATCAAGTACATGAACAAGCTGTATACGGAGAACCTGATCGACAAGGAATTCCTGATCGACAAGGAAGCCATCCAGAAGATGCTTTCCGGCAACGGCTTCGCCATGGACATCAACTATGTGGAAATCGTCCGCCAGATGAGCGCTTTCCAGACCAAGAACCCGACCGGCGTCCTGGAATACATCGCGCCGCCCAAGGGTCCGACCGGCACCAGCGGCCATATGGGCCAGGGCTTCATCAACCCGATGTGGATTGTGCCGAAGACCAGCGCCGGCAAGGTCGCCGACTGCATCAATTTCCTGAACACCTGCAACGCGGACAAGGAACTGCTGGACACCTTCGCCTTCGGCATCGATGGCCGCGACAGCAAGAAGAACGCCGACGGCACCGTGACCAAGCTGGACAATTTCTCCAAAATCTCCGCCACCAAGGGCTACTACAGCCGCCTGGACATCACCGACAATTTCGACAAGGGCAACAACGTCCTCGAAGGCTTCACCGCCCCGTTGAATTTCCTGGAGAAGTACAAGTCCGTCAACGAAATCCGTTATGCGCCGCTGGAAGTCCCGGCCAGTGCCAACCTGCTGACCGAGATCCGCCAGGTTGTGACCGACGGTATCCTGAACATGATTATCAAGGGCTATTCCGACGAGGCCTTCAAGGCCATGAAGCAGGCCTACGTCGACAAGGGCGGCGATAAGGTCCTGCAGGAGTACCAGGCTTGGTATGCCACCAAAGCGAAGTAAATCATTTGGTCCGATTTGGCAATAGTCCCGCCGGGAGGGCAATGATTGAACCCATTGTCCTCCTTTGGGCGTTGTTCAACCCAGTATCTCGAGCAAGTGTGCAGGTGGCCCGTTGCATCAGTCTGTTCTCCCACCTGACTGGTAAGCCAAGCGAGTTCATTTGCCTGAATAAAACAACCAGGAGGTATCATCCCATGCTGCAGAATCTGAAAAACCAAGTCGTCCTGATCACCGGTGGTTCCGAGGGCTATGGCAAGGCGATGGCCCGGGCCTTTATGGATGCGGGGGCCCGCGTCATCATTGCCGCCCGGAGCCGGAACAAGCTGGCGGCAGCCCAGGCCGAACTCGGCGGCGCTGTCGACATTTTCGCGATGGATGTGACCGACCCGCAAGCCTGGGAGCAGATCAAGGCCTATATCCTGGATCGCTACCAGCGTCTGGATGTCTTGGTCAACAATGCCGGCGGCGGCATCCGCATCGTCGAGACGGTGCGGCAAACCATCCCGGACATCGACGCGGCGATCCGGCTGAACCTGAACAGCGCCATTTACGGCTGCCGTGCCCTGGCGCCGATCATGCAGCAGCAGCAGCGCGGCACGATCATCAATGTCGCGTCGGTCTGCGCGCGCGAGTGCTGGCCGACCTGGTCGATCTATGCGTCGGCCAAGGCTGGACTTCTGAATTTCTCGAAAGGCCTCTACCTGGAGCTCTGCCACGATCTGGTCCGCGTGACTTGCCTGATCCCGGCCTCGGCCAACACGGCCTTCGGCCAGAGCGCCGGCATCGCGAGCCAGGAGATCCCCCAGAAGCTACAGCCGGCCGATGTGGCGGAGACCGCGCTGTTCATCGCCGCCCTGCCGCCGCACGTCGTCATCGAGGATCTGACCGTCTGGGGCATCGACCAGGTGGTTGTCCCGCTGTAACAAGCTGATCATCGCCGCATTGTCAAGACTATTGGAGGTGAAGTCATGAAAAATATTCAACTAGGCCATTCCGGCCTGGAAGTCAGCGAGCTGTGTCTCGGCTGCATGTATTTCGGCTGGCGCGAACCGCGCAGCCAGTCATTCGAGCGGCTGGACCAGTATGTTGCGGCCGGCGGCAATTTCCTCGATACGGCCAATATCTATGCCGGGCATTTCCTGAAAACCAAAGACTACTATGGCCAGGACATCGATTCCTACGAAGACGGGGCCAGCGAGCGCCTGCTCGGCGAGTGGCTGCAGCGGCATCAGAACCGCCACGGGCTGATTCTGGCCAGCAAGGTCGGCTTTCCTTATCCACGGGTCCCCTACGGCACCAGCGCCGCCCAGATCAAGGCCGAATGCGACAAGAGCCTCCGGCGCCTGGGCACCGACTACCTGGATCTTTACTATTTGCATACGGACGATCTGAACACCCCGATGGAAGAATCCCTCGGCGCCCTGAACGACCTGGTCCAGGCCGGCAAGGTCCGTCAGATCGGCGCGAGCAATTTCCCGGCCTGGCGGCTGGAAAGGGCGCTGCAGATCAGCCGCCGGCATGGTTGGGCGGAATACTGCTGCGTCCAGCAGCGCTACACCTACCTGCGGCCCAAGTCGGGCTGGGATTTCGGCGGACAAAAGTCCGTCAACGACGACCTGCTGGATTTCTGCCGGGATACCGGCCTGACGCTGCTGGCTTACTCGCCGCTGTTGCGCGGATCCTATGTCAATGCCGCCAAGCCCCTCATGGACCAGTATGTCGGGCCCGACTCCGCTGCCCGCCTGCAGGCGCTGGATGAAATAGCCCGGGAGACCGGCGCGACGAAGAACCAGCTGGTTTACTACTACCTGATGCACGCCGATCCGCCGGCCATCCCGCTGGTCGCGAGCAGCACGGCCGACCAGTTCAACGAAGCCCTGGGCACGCTGGATCTGCAGCTGGCCGCCGAACAAATGAAACGGCTGAGCCAGGCGCGCTTTTGAACCTTACGCCGGTCAGGAAGCGAACTGGCAGATCGCCCGCGCGGTCTGCTCGTCGGTGATCAGCGTGTCGATCACACCGGTGCGCAGCGCGCCACAGATCGCGCTGGCTTTCTCGACGCCGCCGGCCATGGCGACAACCAGGCCGGCGGCGCGTAGCTGTTCGACCGGAATGCTGAGGATGCGGTCGAATACACCGCCGGTCAGAAAATTGCCGTTCAGATCAAAATAGCGGGCGCAAAGGTCGCCGGCGACATTGTCGGCCGGGCTGCCATAGATCTCGGCTTCGCCGGTGAATTGTTCGCGCCGGTTCTGGTCAATGCTGGGCGGCGAACCGATCCCGGTCAGGACCAGGTCCAGATGCGCCCATTT
>JAEXPB010000390.1 GCA_023438965.1 Bacillota bacterium
GCTTGGGCCCTCCGGATCCGGCAAGTCAACGCTGATGAACATCATCGGCTGCATCGACGTTGCCGATTCCGGCCAGTATTTCCTGCATGGCCATGCGGTGCACGAAATGAGCGATCTGCAGCTGACCCGCCTGCGCAACCGGGAGGTTGGCTTCATCTTCCAGAACTACAACCTGATTCCGACCTACAGCGTCATGCAGAATATCATCTCCCCGCTCCTGATGCGGGGCATGACCCACAAGGAAGCCGAAGACGCCTGCATGGACACCATCGTCATGCTCGGTCTCGACCAGCGGCTGAAGCACAAACCGACCGAACTGTCCGGCGGCCAGCAGCAGCGGGTTTCCATCGCCAGCGCCCTGGTGGCCGAGCCGGCTGTGCTGCTGGCTGACGAACCGACCGGCGCCCTGGACACCGCCAGCGGCAACGAGGTGCTCAGGCTGTTCCGTCGCTTGAACGACCTGGGCAACACCATCGTCATGATCACCCACAACATGGATGTGGCCAAGGAGGCCAACCGGATCGTCCGGAGCATCGCCGGCGAGTTATTTGAAAACTGATTAAGCCGGGGAATACTCGGTACAAGCAGCCAAGCCTGCCGGTTCACGAAAAGCCGGCAGGCTTTTTGCTCGATGTCTGCTTAAAAAATGATGACTTCCTTGTCGCTATTTGACGCTAGTTGATATTCGGTAGCGCTGATGCCTTCATGCTTGCGGAAGACACGGCTGAAATAGTGGAGGCTGTGAAAGCCGGTTTTTTCAGCGACTTCGCTGATCGTATACAACTGGCTGCGCAGCAGCCGACGGGCGTGCTTGATCCGAACACGGTTGAGATATTCGATCGGCGGTATGCCGTATGTCTGCGTAAAAATCCGGATAAAATGCGATATGCTGAGATGAGACTCGGCCGCCAGGATGGCCAGCGGCACCGGTTCCTGGTAATGGGCTTCCATGTATTTGACCGATTTGATGATTTTAGCCAGGCTGATCGTGTAGAGCTCATTCTGGATGCAGGACATCGCCAGCTGGTACAAAATATTGAACAAGATCGAACTGATCTGAATGCGGGTAAAAGGCGCGCCGTTGTTCCAGATGGTGAGCATTTCATCAAACAAGTCCGGTATCTGGCTGTCCGGCTTGAGTGGTATGCGCGTGGTCAGGGGCAGCAAGGATGCCGTTTTCGGATCGGCATATTCAAAGTTGATCAAGATGATGGTATAGCATTGCGGACAGGTGTCCGCGTTGAAGCTCTCATAGGCGTCGCCTTTACGCAGATACAGAATGTCATTGCGGGACACAGTCACCTTGCGATCGCCAAAGTCATAAATGGCAGCGCCGTCCAGCACCAAGGCGAGGCCGTCCGCCTGGCGGCTGCGCATGATCGTGCGCCAGGCGGTTTTGGGATGAACCTGATGGTAAATGGTGTAGATGCTCGATATGCAGATCGGAATATTGCTCAGACTCGTCATGTCCAATTCCATGTGACCGCTCGCCCCCTTTCGGTTCGTGCTTGCATAATATTGTTTATACCACACCGCGCCACGCAGTAAAATAGGCCGTTTCAATCTGAGCAAATCCTGCAAGCGGCCGATCAGATCCTGCATCTACACATAGGTCGGAATGGCATACAATACGGATGTCCAGCATAATCACCAACAGGAGGATGACGTGACATGGATCAATACAACCCGATCGTCCTGGGCAGCGAATGGTTTTTACTGCCCGAACCATCACGCGAAGAACTGCAGGCCCAAGCGCAAGCGATGATTGCCAACGGACAGAAAATTGCGCGCATCTTCCTGTACTGGAACGAATTCCTGCAAAAATACGAAAATCTCTGGTCGTTCGATTTTTTTGACACCGTGTTCGAGGTAGCTGCCGAAGCCGGGCTTTTACTGACAGTTACGCTCAATCCGGCGACTATCCCGCGTTGGCTGCGCAACCAGGGCAGCCAGCCGGAGCGAAATTCTTTTGCCAATCCGGATATCTGGCCCCAGGGGCTGGAGTATGTCCGCCGGGTCGTGAAACGCTACCATCAGTCACCGGCTCTGCATAGCTGGATTCTGGAAAACGAACCAACCCTGCGTGATCGTCCCAATGTCCATATGATTCTTGGCTTCCGGGAATATCTGCGGCAGCGATACGGCACCATCGAGGCGTTCAACCATTCGGACATCCGCAGCTTCTACATGTCGTTCGATGAAATCGGATTGATTCGGGAAGATGGTTCGGCTGAGCTGAACACGGCGCTGGACCATGGCAAAGGTTATGTTTTCCAGGTTGAATGGTTCGATTATTGCAGCAAGCTACTGGAAGATCGCCTGGCTGATATCAGCCGCACGATCCGTTCGATCGACAGGATTCATCCAACCACAGTCAATCCGACCGCCATGGTCTGGGGTCATCCAGGCATGGGGCAGAATATTTTCCGTCTTGGCGGTTTAGTCGATTTCCTTGGCAATTCTTCGCATCCCGCCTGGAGCAGTCAAATCGCCAACACCCAGCGTCATGATTTCGTCGCCATCAAGGCCGATGCCACGCGATCGGCAACTCGTGATCCGGACGGCCGGTTCTGGGTGACTGAACTGCAGGCCGGCAACACCTTCTTTTCCGGCAGCGAACGGAATTGCTCGACCCCAACGGCGGATGAGCTGAACCACTGGCTTTGGGAAATTATCGGCGCCGGTGCCAGCGGTATCATCTACTGGTTGTGGCGGACGCGGAAACGGGGCTGGGAAGGCTTGGAGTGGGGACTCACCGACCTTTATGGGCAGGCATCGGAAAGGAGCCAGCAATCGGCTCAAGTTGCCGCCCTGCTCGCCAAGTATTCTGATCTGTTTGCGGCAGTCCGGGCACCGCGTCCAGACGCCTGGCTGCTGTATTCATATGCCAGCCTTAATCTGGGTTATGTCGAGGGCAGCGCCGCATCCAATAGTCTGCGCAGTTGCGATTTACATTCTCAGGCTTTGTTTGGGGCCTACACCTTGTTGCGTGACCTGGGCTATTCGGCATTGTTCGCCGACGAAGCGAACAATGGCCAGATCGCCGGACTGCCAACCGATGCCCTGCTGGTGGCGCCGAGTGCTTATGCATTGGAAACGCACACAATACAGGCCCTGGCCTCTTTTGTCAGGTCCGGCGGAACGTTGGTCACCGATGGCCTGTTTGCACTCAAGGATCGTTATGGCCGGCAACAGCTTGAGGCGCAGCCCCTGGTCGAGGATTTGCTGGGCGCCAGTCTGTCGGACATCATCACCACGCAAGAAGAAATCAATATGCTGATGAATGGGTTGACCGTTCCGGGCTGGTTTGTCCAGAACCGGTTCCGGGACATCAACTCAGCTCAGATCGCCGGTGTTTTCACGGACGGGCAGCCAGCCGTCCTGGTCAACCGGTATGGTCGCGGTCGGGTCATCCATATCGGCACCCGCATATTCGAGCGATATGCTGGGCAGCAGGAGGCTTCCTGCCGTGAATTTCTGCAGCAATTGCTGCCAGTTCGACAATCGACTGGCATCCGCCTGTGCAATCCGGGGCCGGACTTGCATCTGAAACGGCTCACTGGCGACAGGCAGGAAGTGGTCATCCTGCTAAACCATCAGCAGAAGGGTTGTACAGCAGAGATTTACTGTCCTTGCGATGCTGTCTGGACTGATCTCCTGAGTGGCGAGACGGGACAGTTATCCGCTGGATCTTTTGCTAATGCTGTCCTTTCAACGATGCAAGTGCGTATCTGGCGCGTCGACTGGCTCAGGAAGTCTGATTAAGCAAGACCTTCCTTTCAAATCACCATTTTCGTATGTACACCAAATTCCGCATGAGCATATCGTGCAAGCAGAGCATGACTTTGTGCATTTACTTCACGCGATTCATCGAATAAGCTTTAGTAAGAAAAGACATCAATCAACCAATCATTAGTCTCTAGCACAATATTGATTAACCCACTCAGCGTAAAGTCAGGAAGGTTGCTATGAGGATTCACAGTCAGGTTGCCCTGTCTCAATTAAAAAAAGTCCGACGAAGTTATCCGCTGTACCTGATGATCCTTCCCGGTCTGGCCTATTTCATCCTCTTTAAGTATGTACCGCTGTATGGTATTTCGATCGCCTTCCGGGATTTCAGCATTTTCAAGGGTTACAGCGACGCGCCATGGGCTGGCTTGACCTATTTCGCCAAACTGTTCAACCTGCCCGGCTTTCTGCGCGCTTTCCGCAACACTTTCTACCTCAGCATCGCCATGTTTGTCTTCGGCTTCCCGGCGCCGATCATCTTGTCGCTGATGATTAACGAAATATCCAGCCGCCGGTTAAAAAAGATCATCCAAACCTCGGTCATCCTGCCGAATTTCATCTCCTGGGTCGTCATCGGCTCGCTGCTTTATTCGATTTTCTCGCCTAATGCCGGCGTGATCCGCTATGTCGCGGATCTTCTGCATTACCAGGGGCAAATGTACGATGTGCTCACTACCAAGGACACCTTCCGGACATTTCTCGTCGTCACCTATATCTGGAAGAATATGGGCATGGGCACAATCGTCTACCTGGCGGCTATCACCAATGTCGACCCCGAGCTCTATGAGGCCGCCGAAATCGACGGGGCCGGCCCGGGGGGCCCGG
>JAEXPB010000407.1 GCA_023438965.1 Bacillota bacterium
GCTGTACGGCGCGCCGGCCAGCGTACCTTCATAATTAGCCAGCGTCAGGTCGGCCGATTGCAGGATCGGCCTGACATATTGGAAAATCGGCGTGAAATCATAAGAAGATGGCGCTGGGCCGGTCTTCACCTGTCCCCCGTCGATGACGGCTTGATGCAGGATAATGTCGCCAACACCGGCAAGCGTAATCCGGACAACCGGTTCCGGTGCAGGTGCGTCAGTCGGGGCGGGGACTGTCGCAGCCGCGGCGGTCGGCGACGGGGATGCCGACGGTGCAGCGGTTTCGGCTGGCGGGCCATCCGTTTGCCCGGGCATAGATGGCTGACGGGAATCCAGCCAGGATCCGGACACCAGGCCCGTCAAACCCAGGCACAGCAGCAATGCCGCAGCCAGGATCAAAAGGATTGCCGGCCGGCGAAGCCGGCACGGGCCAGGCGAAACGGGCCGGCAGGGTTGCCGGGACTTCCCCCGGACTGTCGGTTCGGTCGGGTCAATCTGCGATGTTCGCTGACTGAACGAGGATCTCATGCAGCATTACTCCTCTAAATTCCGGCCGGGCGCAAGGTCGGGACCGCCGACGGCAGTCCGGGTTGCCAGGACCAACGTTCCGGCCGGCATGCGGGCCGGCAATTCAGACCGGGCCTGCATGCAGGCTGATTCGTTGCGGAACAAGCCGAATACTGTAGGTCCGCTGCCGCTCATCAAAGCCAGAGTGGCGCCGGCGGCGCATATTTCCCGCTTGAGGGTCTGCAGTACCGGATAGGCCGGAAGGGAGACCGATTCCAGAACATTGGCCGTGGCTTTGGCCAGGCCGGGCAGGTCCATTTCACGCAAACAGGACTGAACCGCCGATTGGTCCGGCCGATGGCCAAGATGCTTCAGATCCAGGCGGCTGAACACCCAAGGCGTGCTCAGGCCAAAATCCGGCTTGCAGAGCAGCACCGGCACGCCGGCAAACGAAGGCAGAGGGGTCAACCGCTCGCCGATCCCCTCGCAAAGAACCGTGCCGCCATGCAGACAGAAAGGCACATCAGCACCAACCCGGGCGCTGACGGCATACAGGTCGGTTGGC
This sequence comes from Bacillota bacterium, assembly GCA_023438965.1. Classification (GTDB taxonomy): domain Bacteria; phylum Bacillota; class Clostridia; order Saccharofermentanales; family UBA5734; genus UBA8949. The sequence continues at coordinate 1,073 of JAEXPB010000407.1, forward strand.
GCGACCAGGCCGGGATTCAGGCGGTCCAGCGCGAAGAGCACGCCAGCCGCATCGGCGCTGCCGCCAGCGAGGCCGGCAGAAGCCGGTATGTTTTTATTCAGGGTGATATCAATGCCGGCGGTCAGGCCGGAAGCTTCCTGGAAGAGCTTGGCCGCTTTCCAGGCGGTGTTGCGGCTATCCAGCGGCAGATTCTTCCGGTTGCAGGACAGGCGGATGCCCGGCGAATCCGGAGTCAAACGTACGGTAACCAGATCAGCCAGTTCAAGGCTTTGCATGATGGTCGACAACAAGTGATAACCATCGTCACGCTTGCCGACAACATCGAGAGACAAGTTTATTTTTGCCGGTGCCCGAACTGTCAGCTGCCTCATGTTACCTCCCCGGATCCCTGCCGGTTGAAAAGGCCCGTGGTTTCCCACGGGCCGCCGTTTGCAATGTTGGTTTCGGTCAATTGGGCAATTCGCAACGGTCGGGATCCGGTTCAACGGCAATTTCCACAACCCGGGTCAGGATATCGATATAGCTGTACGAAACCATTTCCTGATAGGCATTTCTCTTGGAGCAGCGAACGGTGAAAACATTCGGGTAGCAACTGTCAAGAACGCCTTCCTGCACGATGGTCCTTTTACGTCCGCCGCTGGATCTGAGCTTGACCTTCTTGCCGACATAAGCTTCCATGCCTTTTCTGCAGGTATCGAGATCCGCTTTCACAATCATCTGTAAAACACCTCCGGCGACTAAGTTTTCCCTGTTCAAGACCCAACCCCATGACGCGTATTGTATCACTTTCGTAAACTAAAGTCAAACGACAGACACAATGGATTGTGGTATAATGCAAAATAATGCCCAAAATGTGGTGCTAATTATTGACTATCAACAAGCGGGGAGAATCCCGGGAGGAAAGAGTTATGCTTTCTGACATTGAAATTGCCAGTCAGGCCAACATGCTGCCAATCCGTGATATCGCGACGCAATTGGGCATCGGGGAGCAGGAATGGGAACCTTATGGCCATTATAAAGCCAAATTGAACGATAATCTTTATCAGCGGCTGAGCCAGCAGCCTGACGGCAAGCTGGTTCTGGTCACCGCCATCAATCCTACGCCGGCCGGCGAAGGCAAAACGACCACTACAGTCGGCCTGGGCCAGGCTCTGTGCAAAATGGGCCGGCGGGCGATCATCGCCCTGCGCGAACCATCGCTGGGCCCGGTATTCGGCAGCAAGGGCGGCGCCGCCGGCGGCGGTTATGCGCAGGTCGTCCCAATGGAGGACATCAACCTCCATTTTACCGGCGACATCCATGCCGTCACCACCGCCAACAATCTTCTGGCGGCGCTGCTGGACAATCATATTCATCAAGGCAACGCCCTGCAGATCGACCCGCGGCGGATTACCTGGAAACGCTGCATGGACATGAACGACCGGGAGCTGCGCCATATCGTCGCCGGGTTGGGCGGCAAGGCCGACGGAGTGCCGCGGGAAGATGGCTTCAACATATCGGTCGCCTCGGAAATCATGGCGATCCTTTGTCTGGCAGCTGATCTGCCGGACCTGAAAGAACGCCTGAAACGCATTGTCGTGGCTTATACCTATGCCGGTAAGCCGGTCACGGCCGAGGATCTGCAGGCAGCGGGTTCCCTGGCGGTCCTGCTGAAAGATGCGATCAAGCCGAATCTGGTGCAGACGCTGGAAAATACGCCGGCCCTGATGCACGGCGGTCCATTCGCCAATATCGCGCATGGCTGCAACAGCCTGCGTGCCACCCGCCTGGGCCTCAAGCTGGCCGATATTCTGGTCACGGAAGCCGGATTCGGCGCCGATCTCGGCGCGGAAAAATTCTTTGACATCAAATGCCGCGTCGGCGGCCTGCAGCCTTCGGCGGTCGTCCTCGTCGCCACAATCCGGGCCTTGAAATACAATGGCGGCGTGCCGCGCAGCGACTTGTCCCGGGAGAACCTGGCCGCACTCGGCGCCGGTCTGCCCAATCTGGTCAAGCATATTGAGAATATCCGCGGCTTTGGTGTCCCCTGCGTGGTCGCGCTCAACCATTTCAGCACCGACACGCCGGCTGAGCTGGATCTGGTACGCGCCCAGTGCCAAAAGCTGGGTGTTCGTCTGGCGCTTTCCGATGTCTTCAGTCAGGGCGGGGCCGGCGGACAGGCGCTGGCCGAGGATCTGCTGGCTGTCCTGGCGGATGAATCGGCCAATTTCCGCCTGCTGTATCCGGACGACCTGCCGCTGGAAGACAAAATGCGGCTGATTGCCCAGAAAATCTATGGTGCTGCAGACATCAGCCTGGCTAATTCGGCCCGCAAAGAGCTGGACAGCCTGATTGCCCTCGGCTACGGGCAACTGCCGGTCTGCATGGCCAAGACACAATATTCCCTGTCGGATGATCCGGCAGTCCTTGGCCGCCCGACCAATTTCACGATCACAGTGCGCGAGCTGCGGCTGTCAGCCGGCGCCGGATTCGTCGT
>JAEXPB010000412.1 GCA_023438965.1 Bacillota bacterium
GTGCGGATGCACTTCTGACAGGTGGTCACCCGCAGGGACGGCGGGGTCTGGGCGCCGGTGAAATACGGTTTAAGCGGCGTCATGCCGGCGTTGATCAGCAGGATCGACGGGTCGTTGCGCGGCACCAGTGAAAAGCTGGGCAGCCGCAGGTGCCCCTTGGATTCGAAAAAGGACAGGTATTTTTCCCTTATGACATTCAGGCTTTCAGGTTGCATGATGATTTGCCCGCTCCTTTGATATTAATCGGTTTACCATCGGATTTTACACTAAAACCGGTCATTCAGCAATGCAAAAGCGCAGCCCGGCTGTTTTCCGGTTTGTTTTTCCGGCCGATTGGTGATAGAATATTTTAGATCCAGCAAGCAAGATGATCGGTTCGGCACCGGACTGCATTCTGCTTTTTTATTTTGAAGGGGGATCCTCCATGCATTTAACGCCGCCACAGCCGTTGTCGGGTGACCAGATTGCCAGGGCCAACGGCCTCGGGCTGACCCTGCCGGCCATTTGCCTGCCGCGGCAAGGCCTCGATTTCCAGCGTTGGGCGGTCATCGCCTGCGACCAGTTCACCTCCCAGCCGGATTACTGGCTGGCTGCCGCCGATTATGTCGGCCAGGCCCCCTCCACCTTGCATATGATCCTGCCGGAACTCTATCTGGAGCATCCCGGCGATCTGCCGGTCGACCGGCGCATCGCCGGCATTAACGCGGTCATGGACCGCTATCTGGCCGATAGCACCCTGTACAGGCTGCCGGCCGGCTGGATCGCCGTCGATCGTTCGACGCCCGATCATCCCAGCCGCAAGGGGCTCGTACTGGCCGTCGACCTGGACTGCTACGATTTCCGTCCCGGCAACCGGCAGTTGATCCGCGCCACCGAGGGCACGGTGCTGGATCGCATCCCGCCGCGCCTGGCCATCCGCCGCGACGCCCCGCTGGAACTGCCCCATGTCCAGCTGCTGATCGATGATCCGCGGCAGACCGTGATCGAGCCGCTGCTGGCGTCCGCCACCAGCCAGGCGCCTTTGTATGACACCGAGCTGATGCTGGATGGCGGCCATGTCCGCGGCTGGTTCATCCCCGGCGGTTCGCCGGCCGTCAGCCAGGCCCTGGAGGCGCTGGCGCGCCTGGAGAGCCTGCAGCGTCACGGCCTGCTGTTTGCTGTCGGCGACGGCAACCATTCGCTGGCCACAGCCAAAGCGCACTGGGATGCGCTCCGCGGCCGGGTTGCACCGGATCATCCGGCACGCTACGCGCTGGTCGAGGTCGTCAATATTCATGATCCCGGCCTGGCGTTCGAGCCGATCCATCGGGTGGTCTTCAACGCCGGTCCGGCTGATATCATCGCGGCGGCCGAGCGTCATTTCGTCGGCCAGGGACTGGCCGTGCGGGAGATCAGCCCGGACAGCCCGGAACTGGACAAGGTTGATGCCCCGTCCGACGGGACCCAGACCATTCCTATGCGCTGGTGCGACCGGGCCTGGCTGCTGACGCTCAATCAGCCCCGCCATAGCCTGACCGCCGGTTCCCTGCAGGTCTTCCTCGACGAATTCGCCGGCCAGTCAGCCATCCGGATCGATTACATCCACGGCGGCAATGTCGTCCGCGAGCTGGCCGGTCAGGGAAATCCGGGTCTCCTGCTGCCCCGGCTCGACAAAGGCCGGTTCTTTGCCAGCATCGCCGCCGACGGAATTCTGCCGCGCAAGACCTTTTCCATGGGCGAAGCCCGCGAGAAACGGTATTATTTCGAATGTCGCCAGATCCGCTGAACGGCCGGAGCCGGGAGGGATTCGCCATGAGCAGACAGCGCCAGAGCAAGCGCATCGGCATTATCGGCGCCGGCATGACCGGCCTGGTGGCGGCGCATCGTCTGCTGGACATGGGATTTGAGGTCGTTCTGCTGGAGTCTTCCCCGGAAGCCGGCGGCATGCTCTCTTCCTTCAATATGGGTTCCGACCGCATCGAATATATTTATCATCATATTTTCGCCAGTGATGCCCATTTCGACCAGCTGGTGCGCGAACTGGGCCTGCAGAAGCAGATGAGCTGGCATCCGGCCCGCGAAGCCCTGTATGCCAATCATATCCTGCACCCCTTTTCCCGGCCGCACCACCTGATGCGCTTCCAGGCCATTCCGTTGCGCCAGAGGCTGCAAACCAGCCGGACGATCCTGCGGGCCGGCCGGCTCAGCCAATGGCAGGATCTGGAAAACCAGACTGCTGCCGAATGGCTGCGGCGCGAATGCGGCGACAAGGCTTACGAATATCTATGGCGGCCGCTGCTGCGCGCGAAATTCGACCTTGATGCCGATGAGATCTCGGCAGTCTGGGTCTGGAACAAATTCCGGCAAAGCGGCCGGGCCTGGACCGGGCGCAGCGGATCCAGCAGGCTGGGCTATATGAAGGGCGGTTTCGGCACCCTGGTCGGCGCCCTGGTTCATTCGATCGAACGACGCGGCGGTCAGCTTCTTTACGGTCATACGGCGATGAACATCACCCGGGATGTCGAGTCCGGCAAGCAGCCCCGTTACCGGGTTTCCTGCATCCTCGAGAACTGTTCCTCCGTCGAAGTCAGCGCGGATGCGATCATCGCCACGGTATCCGGCCGGCAGTTCGCCAATATCTCCGCCAATCTAGGCCTGCCGGACGATTATCTGAAGCAGGTGCGCTCCCTGCACTACAAGGGCGACCTGTGCATGATCCTGCGCTTGAACAAGAGCCTTTCGCCGTATTACTGGACAACGGTCTGCGATGACCTGCCCTTTGTCGTGGTTGTCGAGCATACCAATTTGGCAGGTTCCGGCTGTTACGGCGGCAATGTCATCTACCTTTCCCGTTATCTGGATGTCACCGATCCGCTTTGGACCCAGCCGGACGGCGCAATCTTCAATCTGTTTGCCCAGGGTCTGGCCCGGATGTATCCGGATTTCTCGCCGCAGGATGTCATCGACTGGCGGCTGCGCCGAACCCGTTACGCCCAGCCGGTGATCAGCCGGCAGTTCTCTTCCCGCCTGCCGGCGATGAACACGCCCGAGCCGGGTATCAAGC
>JAEXPB010000363.1 GCA_023438965.1 Bacillota bacterium
GTGACATCCTGCTGCTGACGACCGACGGCATAACCGATTGCCTGCCTGATGAGCAAATTGAGACCATATTGGCTGCACCGACCGCCTTTGTCCAGCAGATCCGCCAGTTGCGCGATCTGGCGCTGCGCCAGGGCGGACGCGACAACCTGGCGGTGATCGGCGTTAAAATTATGGATCCGGCCGCGGTTGAAAGGCCGGAACGGACCAAGCCTTCCCTGGGCCACCGTTCGGCGCCTGTACCGGCTGGCCGCGCCAAGACCCGGCCAGGGCCGGAAGCCTCCGGCGGCAAAATCAATCAGCCCGGCCAACCCTATGCCGGTCCGGTCATCAAGGGCGGCGCCGGTTACCTCGCCGGCAGCCGCCAGCGCCAGTGGCTGCGTCCGCTGCTGTTCTTCCTGGTTTTCGTGCTGCTGGGGATCCTGCTCGGCAAAGTCCTTTTTTCTTTGCCGGCCTGGCTGAAAATCCTGTTTCCTTGACCGCCAAACTTGTTCAGTATGCTGAAATGAAATATCCGGTCCAATTAAGATCATTTTTTGGTTACCATCCGGATCTGATCGTGCTAGAATGATAGATAACGAAAAATTCTGCAGATCAGTATCGAAGGAGTCCTATCGATGAGTAAATTGCTGTTGATTATTGACTATCAAAACGACTTTGTCGCCGCAGACGGACATTTATCAGCCGGCCAGGCGGCCCAGGCCATTGAGCCGCATCTGCTGGAGCGGATCCGCGCTTACCGGGCGGAAGGCGCGGATGTCCTGTGCACGATGGACACCCATTCGAACGAAAGCTGGGCGGCCGATCATCCGGAAAGCCGCCGATTCCCGCTGCATTGTGCTGAGAACAGCGCCGGCTGGCAGCTCTATGGCCAACTGGCCGGCCAAAATCTGGAAATACTGACCAAAACTTCCTACATGCTGGACCAGGCGGATATCGACTGGCTGGTCCGCCAATACAACCAGATTGAACTGGCTGGCGTAACCACGGACATCTGTGTGCTGCAGAACGCGATCGGCCTGTACAATCACGCCGTCAACCAGGGCCTGCCGGTTCAATTCCAGGTATCGCCCGACTGCGTGGCATCATTTGACCCGGCTGGCCATCAATACGCCCTGGACTATCTGAAACGGATCCTCGGCTTTACCGTGCTGGCCGGCTAATATCCAGCCTGCGCGTTCGCCGGACCATCCGGCACAGCCGCGGCATACCATCACCAAAGATACCCGCATCACCCAAAGCGTCCGCCCGGGCGCTTTTTGTTACCCGATCTTGCATCGGGGAGCCGGACGGCGTATAATAAAAAACGAACAATAGTTCGAATTTGTTCGGATCGGTGGGAAGGCGGGGGAGAGAACATGGCCCGCAAGGTTTTTGTCCGGGTTTTAGCTGAATTTGATGAGAATGGCAAGTTGCTGCCGCGCTCCCTGACCTGGGAGGACGGGCGCCAATATATCATCGACCGGGTGCTGGATGTCTGCCCCGGCGTATCCCTGAAAGTCGGCGGCAGCGGGATTCGGTATACCTGCCGCATCCTGGGACGGCAAGTTTTCCTGTTTCAGGACGAGAATCGATGGTATATGGAGGGCCGCGACGTGATCGCCACCTGAATTTTCACTTTTCTCGTAAAAAATGTGAGCTGAAACTGTACCAAAATTTCAGAAACATGATAAAATATTGACTGAGATGGAGCAAACGCGCGCTTGCATCATTCATGCCGATAGCCACCAGGTCAGGGCATGGCGTGGGTAATCATCTATAGTTTGATTTCATCTGATTATATTCAGGAGGTGAGCTGATGCTCCGCTATAACTATACGGAAAGCAACGAATTGGGTAAACGCCTGCGTCGTGTGCGCAAGGCTGCCGGCATGACGTTGCAGGATTTGTCCGATGCCTTGAACAAGGAATATGGCACGCATGCCAATAAGGGGACAATTTCAAAATATGAAAATGGCATCCATGAACCGAATGCCAGTACCATATTTTGCATTTCCCAGATTATCGGCGTCAGCGTGGATTACCTGATGGGCAAGACCGACATGGACTATCCTTCACTGCTGGCGGTTATCCAGGAGAAAAAAGCCGCTCAGCAGGATGCCGGGACCGCTGCTGCCGATGAGGGAGAAGCCGGGGAGCTTGCTGCCGATCCGGATGTCGTTGCCAACTATAGTTATGATATGGAAGACAACAGCATGTCGCCGCATTACAAAATCGGCGACGTCCTGATCGTTCGAACTGGCATGCCCGTTGTTGACGGGCAGGTCTACTTGATGCAATACAAGCGGAACAAGCCGGTGATTCGCCAGCTGGTCATTGAGAAGAAGAAATGGATCCTCAAGACCGAGAACCGCGCATTCGATTCGACAGAAGTTCCTGTCAGCGATGACCAGGAAGTCCCGTCCGGATTGAAGATCATCGGCCGGGTGATCGAATTCCGCCGCAGCGAAATCTAACGCCCATATCAACGATGACGAGGCCATGACTGTCTGCATCGGATAACAGAGAACCGGGATCGGCGGCTGAAAGTCCCGGGAATCACGACAGACCAGTTACCCCCTCCGAGTTGCCGGGGAAAACCGATCCTTGCGATCGGGCGAACCCAGGCCGCTGACCGCGATAGAAGTCTGAACGAGCGGTCGGATCTTCGGATCCGGCAAAGCGGGTGGAACCGTGCTTTTAAAGGCACCCCGATTGATTTCGGGGTGCCTTTTGCTATTTCGCGTTTGAGCATGATGAATGAATGATCTTAATTTTATGGAAAGAAGGATTAATACCATGGCAGTTTATTTGCACCAGGATCTATACAGTACAGCGGATGAAGTGGGGCAGGGGCTGATCCTCTGGCATCCCAAGGCGGCGATGATCCGTTACCAGATGGAGCGCTTTGCCAAGGAAGCGCACGTTCTGAACGGGTATGATTGGGTGTGCACGCCGCATATCGGCAAGGAGCAGCTCTGGGAGACTTCCGGCCACCTGCAGTTTTACAAGGATGCGATGTATGGCGCGATCGATGTCGACGGCGAACCCTACCGGCTGAAACCGATGAGCTGCCCGTTTCATGTCCTGATCTACAACGCCGGCTTGAAATCCTATCGCGACTTGCCGGTCCGGCTGGCTGAATTTGCCACGGTCTATCGCTATGAATTGTCCGGTGCGCTGAGCGGTATGAACCGCGTGCGCGGTTTCACCCAGGACGA